>CAYPKQ010000070.1:0-11673 GCA_964411355.1 uncultured Lachnospiraceae bacterium | reverse complement strand
CGCCGGCATGAGGCGCTAAACAGTAAGTAACTTCATCTAAGATAAACAATTAATGTAAATAAACCGTATTCAAACCATCAAAAAAACCGCCCATTTGTGCTATGAGCGGCTATAAATAATTAAATATCCTTATCCTTTTGCAAGAAAGCGCAGAGCTTGGAACTTTTTGGTGAACCAAATACCTCTTCGGGCGTTCCCATTTCCTCAATCACGCCGTCTGCCATAAATATGACCTTATCGGCAACGTTTCTTGCAAAATCCATTTCATGAGTAACGATCACCATGGTGTGATCATTCCCCTTAAGTGCCTTTATCGCACGCAAAACCTCTCCTGTAAGCTCGGGGTCAAGAGCACTGGTAGGCTCATCAAAGCAAAGTATCTCCGGATCGAGCGCAAGCGCTCTGGCAATTGCAACTCGCTGGCACTGACCGCCCGAAAGCTGACACGGATATGAGCTTTTCTTCTCTGTAAGACCCATCCTTTCAAGGAGAGCGTCAGCCTTTTTTTCAATTTCCCCAATCGCCGCATTTTTTGCAGAGGATGAAAGCTTTTCCTTTCTCGCCTGCTTTTTAAGAGCAAGCACTGCAGGAAGAGTTATATTTTTATGTACCGTATATTGGGGAAAGAGGTTAAAGGACTGAAAAACCAAGCCGAATTTAAGCTGATTTTCCCTTTTCTCCCTTGCACTTTTACGCTTTTTATCCTCGGAATCGAAAACAACATGATCTGCAACCGTTATCTTTCCCGCATCGGGAGTTTCGAGAAAGTTAAGGCAACGAAGAAGAGTCGTTTTTCCGCTTCCTGACGAGCCGATTATGGCAAGAACCTCGCCTTTATTCAGTGAAAAATCAATTCCTCTGAGAACGCTGGTGCGGCCAAAGCTCTTTTTTATTCCTTCTACCTTAAGTAATTCCATGATCGCACCCCCTTATGCTCTGAAATAGCTGAGTTTCTTTTCGATATAACCGAAGAGAAGCGTCAGCAGTCCGTTGAAGATGAGATAATATACGCTGGTGAAGAAGAGAGGCCAAAGCAAACCTTGACTTGAAAATCTTTCTGCCACCTTGATGATCTCAATTACAGAAATAACTCGCACAAGTGAGGTATCCTTAACAAGAGTTATAACTTCATTGCTTACTGGCGCAAGAATTCTCTTCACCACCTGCAAAAGCACAACATGGAAGAAGGTCTGAGTCTTTGTCATGCCGAGCACCTGCCCTGCCTCATACTGTCCAACGGAAATAGACTCAATTCCGCCTCTGTATATCTCGGAAAAATAGCAAGCATAGTTGATAACGAAGGTGATAAGCGCCGCAAGAAATCTGTCCTGCTTAAAAATGGGATTATTAAAAACGATTCCGGGAATAAAGAAAACAATGAATATCTGGAGCATAAGCGGTGTTCCGCGGACTATCCAAACAAAAACCTTTGTTAAATATTTGAGAGGCGCAAATTTGCTCATCGATCCCAAGCTGATAATAAGCCCCAGCGGAAGAGCAAAAAGAAGAGTCATTGCAAAAAGCTCAAGGGTCGTCAAAAAACCGCCCCAGAGGCTTTGGGCAATGCTGTTAAATTCCTCCATTGTGTCGGGCAAAAAGGACTTTACAAACCTTTCCCAAATCATTGGAAGTTCATTTGTGAACCATTGTGTGGCAGATGACAGCATAAATTAAGTATCCTTCCGAAAAAATTCCCAATTAACGCTCGAAAGGCATGGAGCATGAGCCAATTGGCGCACGTCCATGTCTTAAGAGGATTGGATCTATTATGAAAAAGTGAATCCCAAAAATCAGCCTGCCATGCTCAGAACAGCATCGGTAAGAGCATATTTTTCGGCGATAGCGGCGATTGTACCGTCCGCCTCAAGCTCTGCAAGAATACCGTTTACCTTTTCGGTAAGGTCGCTTCCCTTACGGAACGCAATTCCATAGTATTCATCATCGGAAAGGTTCATATCAAGAATAGTGAGATCAGCAAAATCGCTGCCTTCCTTATTGATAAGGTAGTTAGCCATTACATAGTCGATAACAGCCGCATCACTTGTGAGAGCCTTAACCTCTGTGAGTGCATCGAGCTGAATACTCTTTTCAACATATGTAGCATCGGAAATATTGCCAAGAACGATCTCCTCGCCTGCAGAACCCGCCTCAGCAGCAACCACCTTGCCTGCAAGAGAATTTACATCGGAATAGTTCTCTGCATCGTCAGCACGAACAACAACGATCTGCTTGTTCTTCATATAGGGTCTGGAAATGCTCATCTCCTCCTGACGAACGGGAGTGATCGTAAGACCGTTCCAGATGCAGTCGATATGCTTTGCAGCAAGCTCTGCTTCCTTTGCTTCCCAAGAAATTTCCTGGAATACTACCTCAACGCCGAGCTTTTCAGCAACTGCCTCAGCAAGCTCTGCATCAAAACCGATCCAATTTGCATCGGCATCCTGGAAATCGAGAGGCTCAAAGTATGTAATACCAACGATCATCTTGCCCTGTCCGGTAAGATAAGCAACATCTTCAACTACCTCAGGTGTTTCAGCACCTGTATCTGCAGCATCGCCGGATTCGGCAGTATCGGTATCTTTAACATCGGTTTCGCCATTGCCACCGCAAGCAGTGAAGCAGAAGAGGCACATAAGAAGTGCAAGAGTAAGTGCAACGAGTTTTTTCATGATAAAAATCTCCTCATAATTTTTATTTTTTTAGGATAAGATCACTTTATCCTGCTAAAGTGATAATATGATATCACGTTTTTGCCGATTTGTCAAGTGGTTTTTATAATTTTACTGTATAAAATATCGCAATAAATGATTTTTGTTTTGTGAATAATACACACAAAACACTGTATAGCAGCTTTATCCTTCACAAAAACCTTATTTTTTTGCTTTAATTTAACAAAAACAACAGCCCTCGCACCGTACGCTTGCGAGGGCTGTCATTCAATTTTGGATATTAGTACTGATCAAAGATGTCTCCGGCCTCAACCTCATTATCATTCGCACTTGTTGTGATAATATCTTCAACCTGGAGAAGTACAACATCCATTTCGGGAGCAATATAATTCTTCATTTTTAGGATCCTCCTTCTGAAAAATTTGTTGCGTACAAGGTATATATCAAATCCAATGCGTTGGCACAGGATATGACAACTAAACAAATTAAACTGTCAGCCCTTTATATCAAAGATAGCTCTTTTCAGCATATGCAACGGGCTCTTCTGTAGCTTCCTTGCCGTAATTTACGATTTCCATCGCAATAGGTGCAGTCTCCTCATTAAACATGCCGGCCGCATACATATCTGTTGCAACATCCTTGATATTTGCAGACCCTGGATAATAATATTCTACATTCTCATTGCCTTCAGCATCTACCGTAACAACATATATACAAGATGCAAAGTTTGTGCTGTAATGCTCTTCTGGAATGTTGACAAGCGCAACCGCAAACTCTGTCTTTGTCTCGGTAGAGGTATTAAGGCGCTTACCTACAAACTCTCCGTCATTATAAACAACAGTCTTTATGATCTTTTCGTTTGCGGTATTGCCTTCAGCATCGAGTTCAAGACCATAAGCAGCTTCATTTTCAACAGTTCCTATAACTGTTCCGTATTCCTTAAGGCTCTTGCCATCATCAAGTGAAATAAGAGCTACAACGTTCATATCTATTGAATAAACGAAGCGGAGACCGTTATAATCGGTATAGCGAACAGAGTGTCCCTCGAAAACAACAGGAGAAGGAATCATATATTCGAGCACGATATTCTGGCAATAATCTGCATTGCCCTCATATTCGCCTGACTTATAGGCAACGATAAAGCCTGCAGCCGCTTTCGCAGCATCTTCACCGTCAAACACAAGAGTAAGCTCTGCGCACTTCTGAGCGATCTTAGCTGTTCCAAAGCTTTCGAGCTTATCGCTGAACTTAATTGTAGGTGTTACATTAGCAAGAGCACCATCGAAAGCATATGCACCAAGCTTGGTGATGTTACTGAAATCGAAAATGCCTTCTTCAGCCTCATTACCGGCAACTGCAACGGTACTCAGTGCGTTATTATAAGCAAGTGCGCCGTGACCGAGCTCGGTAAGAGTAGCGGGAATAGTGATCTTCTCGCAGTTTGCGAGCTTAGAAAGCATATATGTGCCTACTGCGGTAATTTCAGCCTCGATAACTACTTCCTTAACATCGTTTGCGAAACCAAGCTTTACCCAAGGAAGTACTGCAACTACCTCTTTTATGCCATCGCCATTAGTATCCTTTTCACACTGACCGTTCCAGCTGAGAGTGTAATCCATCTCAAGGACATCGCCTGTACCGGAAATGGTAAGAACCTTTGTTTCTATATCATAATAATATGTAAGCTCATTCTTTTCTGCAAATCTGCCCTCATAGAATGTAGCGGGCACTTCCGCTTCAAAGAGTACATATGAAACATCATTATCAACAGCCCATGTATGAGCGTAGCTGTCCTCAACAACTGTAAGAACAACCTCGGGGCAATCTGCAAATGCGCCGTCCTCAATTGTTGTAATGTTTTCGAGAAGAGTTACCTTCTGAAGGTTTGTACAACCCTTGAATGTATTAGCCTTAACTGTTGTGAGAAGTTCCTTATTGGGGAATATAACTTCCTTTATAGATTCACAACCGTTAAAGAGATTTGTAAGGTAAAGAGCGGGAGAATCATCATTATTGAAGCCCATTCCACTGAAATCACAAACGCCTTCTACAAGTGTGCCGCCAAAAGTGATGGACTTAAGAGCCTTGCATCCCTTGAACCAGCTCGTTGTATCAGCCTTTCCATTCTGCATTCTCTGACCGGATTGGAAAGCAACGGATTCAAGGTTTTCCATGCCCGCAAAGAGGGCTGTTGTTGTACCTGCTCCACCAAAGGATATCTTCTGGAAATATGCAACAGTCGCAGTCTTTACAAAAGATCCCCAAGCAGCCTTGAATGTCTGCCATTCAGCATCGTGTGTATCAAACTGCTGCCAACCGCTTTCATACTTGTTAAGAATAACAAGCGCACCGGTTGCAATGTTCAAGCTATACTCATATTTTCCTTCAACGCCGCCTGTAACAGTGCCAAGCGCTTCAAGATCGTAATTTTTGATAGTTACGTTCTTTGTGTAGGGAGTTCTGTTCTTTGTCTGCGTATATGTATCATAGTTGTCTGCATTATTCTTAATGCCTGCAACGTTTTCTGCAGCCAAAGAATTCTCAATAACATAGAATGTAACATTGGTTGACTCGCAGAACACCTTAAGCTGCTTTATTGGGTTAGCATTGGAATAAGGCATAAGAACAGAAACACTCATATTATGGCAGCTATTCTCAAAAGCCTGATCGGATGTTCCGGTGAAATAACGAAGATCTATAATATTACCCTCAAAGCCCGAATAATCAGCGCCTTCAAACTTAAGGCTTGTAAGTTTGGGATGGTTACAGAACATCATGGATCCACCCGCAAGCTTAACAGAATCAGCCTTGAATGTGATGGATTCGCAGTTAGGCATATATGCAAAGAAATTCGCACCGTTCAGCGCTGTAATATTCTTTTCAACAACTATGCTCGTAATGTCATTAAGGTGAGAATACCACGGAATGCGAGCCTTGTAGTTTATTGTAGAACTCCATCCTGCAGCGGGATTCATCTTAGCCTCGGTAGAGTTTGTGGATGAGATGGTAAGAACGCCATCATCCGTAAGAGTCCAGATAACATCGTTATCCGTGCCGTCGTTTAAAACATTTTCTTCGGAATCGTCTGCAACGTAATTGGAATACTTCATTACGAAACCTGACTCAACAACTTCCGCTGCGCCTGCAAGAATTGTGAGCACACACACTGTGCTTATCACAAGAACTGCAAGTAAAAGAGATTTAACTGTTTTCTTCATAATGTTTTCCTTTCATTAACTACAATGTATATTAACGGCACATAGCCGAAAACATCAAGAAACGGATAACCACCCATCGTACAATAATAGTATCTGTATCTTACCACATTTCATCCTATTTGTCAATAACATTTGCGAAAAATGGCAAAGAAAAACAGCTGAAAAATCTTGTTTTTTGAAAAAATTTACAATTTATTAACACTCGTTTCTCGAAAAAACAGCAAAAAGTCATCATTTCAAATCTATTTGCAATTATAAACCGGTAATTTAGCGAAGAGTTGCCGAGGACGATCATTAGGCTTCCCCATGGGAAGCTCCCGCAAAGCGGAGGATGAGGCGCAGGCGCAAAGCACCGTTATTGAGTGTTCAGTTACTATTAAAACGCCCCTTCGGGGCTACACCTCATCCGTCAACTGCGTTGACACCTTCCCCTCAAGGTGAAGGCTCACGGACATCCTCATTAAAATGAAATTCACACGCCTACTGTTAGATAAATTACTGTTCAAATTCCCAAAAAAGCTTGAGGGCTATCGCATGGACAGCCCTCAACATTCGATTTTTATTGCCAGGAAGTTATTCTCATCAAATTCCAAGCGCCGTTGTTACGGTCGATGTAGTAAACCCTTGCCTGTGCTCCGTAAGCCTTCTGCGCTGTGGTTCCGTCCTCGCGAAAATAGCCATCCTCATTGCTCTGAGCCGCAATATAGAAAAATCCGTTCCCAAGAGATATGCAGCCGTTATCGCCCTGGAGCTTCGTATTTAAACCGCATATTTTTGCACCATTACCCGTGTCTCCGTAGATAACCTCTTCATGATTTTCAAGCCCACCCGCATCGCAAACGCATTTAATGGTCGCATGCCATCCGAGAAGCGGCTCGCTGCGGTTTCCGTCGTTATCGAGATCGCTTGCATCATAATAATTTTCCGCATATTCACGGGCAAGCCTATAGTGCTCGCTGTCCTCCGGAACGCTTTGCCCCACCTCGACCTCTGCCATATAAAGCTTCTTTGAGCCGTCCACAACGGTCAGACTGTCCTTTGGAAATTCATTGTTTTCCTCTGATCTTCCATATGTCCAAAGCTGATAATCTCCCGTATCCTTATCATAACAGATGACCTGAGTGCCATAGGTGTGGTATCCGCAGTAAAGATACATATTGAACTTAATATCTATCGTTGTGGGATCGTCATTCGTTATGCGTTTGTATGTCAGAGGCAGCAGATTCTCTTCGGTTATATCGTCAAAATCAAATACCATTATCTGCTGGTTGTCATCGTCATAGCGAAATGTGTCGTAAGAGCCCTGAGTTCTGACTGCAATGATATAATCCTCCTCATCCGTGACCTCAACATCCTCCGCAAGAACGTCTCCGGGCAAATAAACAGTTCCATCCGAGGCTGTTACTTCTTCCTTCACAGTATAACCCGCAGGCAGTATATAGCCGCCGCCCGGGAGCTTGCCAACGGTTATTCCGTCGATTCCCCCTCCGCCAAAACGAGCCACTGCATCTCCATCTGAATTTGTAAAAGTTCTGTCTGTCGAAAGCTCTGCAATGTTAATGCCGTAAAGAAGGGGCGCATCGTCGCTATCCTGAACATATCCGTTATCGAAAACAGAATCATCAAGCACACCTATATATCTCTTGTGCTTGCTGAGGGAGGTTTTGCTTATTCCAAGCCCAATATATATCTTGCCCTCGTGCCAATAGAGATTTCCGATGTGGGTCGAGAGAGAAATAAGCTCGTCCGAGACCTTATAAACGCCTACTTCCTCGCCTGCTTGATTAACTTTAACTATAAGTCCCGTGAATGAGAAATAAATATTGCCTTCATCGTCCATCGTCATGCCCTGCAGATGCTGCGCACCGTATATTTCATCTCCGAGGCTGTTTTTGTATCTCGTATAGCGATTGGGAGTTGCAACGGTAGGAGTATATTTGTTCTCAATGCCGCTCTCGTCTCTGTAGATGACCTCTTCCTCGGGAATATAGACCTTGCCTTCCTTAATAAAATTGTCAATGAAGAAGTAAACGGCATTCATTGTGCCGATATCCGAGCCGCCAACAATAACAATACTGTTTCCGTCAGACTTGATAACATAATCAAAACCGCCTGTAAGAAGCTCTTTTGCGGCAAGTGTTGCCGCGCGCGATGTGCTTCCGACGATTATTTCAGCCTCCCCCTCGGCGCTCAAATCGGTGGCAACGCTGGGTCTTGTTCCCGTTGCCTCGCCTATGGCGCCGTGAAGAGTGTCAACGAGACTTTTTTCCATGTCGCCAGCATTATCCGAGCGAATAAGGGTAAGCTTTTTGATGTTTTCTATTACAGGCTCTTTTTCCGCTGTTTCGGGAGCGTCGGTTTCCGTTAAGCTCGATGTCTCGACAGTTGTATCCTGCTCCGTCCCGTCAGGTACGCTCTCGTCTCCGCATGAAAACAGCAAGTTCACTGCAAGAATTAACAAAACAATTAAAAATATGTGTTTTTTCATTTTAGCTCCTTCCGAATTTGTAAACAGTAATTTATCGAACAGACGATAAATTACTGTTTTTAATGGTGAAAATGCTTTTGAGGGCTGCCGCAAAGCGACAGCCCTCGACATTCGATAATTATTTTACCAAGAAGTAACTCTTGTGAATTTCCAAGCACCGTGATGACGGCTGAGACTATAAATTCTTGCCTGCGCACCGTAAGTGCTCTGCTCGGTTACTCCGTCTGCGAGAAGTGCCGTACCATTAGTCTGATAACTGATATAGAAGAAGTCATTTCCGAGAGAAATGCATCCGTTATCGCCCTGGAGGGTGGTGAGCATTCCGCATATCTTTGCGGGATAACCCGTTTCACCATATACGATAGCCTCGTGTTCTTCAATATCGCTATGATTTCCGCAGATACACTTAAGGCTTGCTACCCATCCGATGAGTCTTTCGCTTGTATCTCCGTCGTTATCAAGGTCCTTTTCATCTACATAAAGAGAAGCTCTGTCGCTTGCTACAGCGTACATTTCGCTATCCTCGGGAACGCTCTGACCCACCTCTATTTCCTCAAGGCGAAGCTTCTTCGAGCCGTCGATAACGTAGAAGGAGCCATCGGGGAATTCATTGCATGTATCTGCTCTTCCGTATGTCCAAAGCTGATAATCACCTGTGGACTTATCATGGCAGATAACCTGAGTTCCGTATTCATGATATCCGTTATAAACGAACATATTATACTTGATATAAATTCCCGTGGGATCGTCTTTGCCAACTCTTTCCTTATTCATGGGAAGGAGATTTTCCTCTGTTATATCGTCAAAATCAAATACCATTATCTGCTTGTAGTCATCATCATAACGATAGGTATCATAAGAGCCCTGGGTTCTGACAGCAACGATATAATCCTCGTTATCTGTAACCTCAACATCCTGTGTGAGAACAGTTCCTGCCTTATAAACAGTACCGTTCGAAGCCTTTACATCCTCCTTCACAACATAGCCTGCGGGGAGGATATATCCCTTGCCGGGAAGCTTGCCGACAGTAATTCCGTCAATTCCGCCGCCGCCAAATTTGGAGAAGGTTGTTCCGTTTGAATCGACCATGGTACGGTCAACTGAAAGCTCGGGAATATTGAGCGCATGAAGCAAAGGATCTGCATCGTTATCCTGAACATATCCGCCGTAATCGTTGAATACGCTTTCATCAAGCACGCCGATATATCTCTTGTGACTGCTGTAAGTTGTATTACTGATACCAAGACCGATATAGATCTTGCCCTCATGCCAATAGAGGTTACCAATGTGGGTTGAAATGGAGATCATCTCGTCTGAAAGCTTATAAACTCCAACCTCTTCGCTCTTTTGGTTGATCTTAACGATGATTCCCGTAAAGGAAATATATACATTTCCGCGGTCGTCCATCGTCATGCCCTGGGGATGCTGTGCTCCGTATATAACAGAGGAATCGGGTGTTGCATATCTGGGATATTTATTGGGAGTTTCGAGAGTTGGGGTATATACCATGCTCTCGCTGAATTCGGGAGCTGTAGTTCCCTGATCTGCAACCGAAATACCGATAGTTCCGCTTTCAGCAAGCGTAATTTCTGCGGGAATAAGTGCCTCTGCCTCTGAAATTATCGCATCTGTAACAGACACGCCCTTTTCACTTCTTACAAGAGGAACATATGTGCTGCTTCCTGCACTCTCCTTTACGAGAGTGAGTGTAATTCCGTCATTTTCGCCTACGGCAAGCTCGCGAATTTCCGTATCCGCACCCTGGAGAAGTGTATTCCAAACAGCTTTTTCATCGATATCCGCATCAAGAATACCGCTTTGCTCATAATTTTTGAACATATCGAGGGTAATATCATAGAGATTGAACACATTATTGCCCTCGGCATCCGAATAGCATATCTGATGGATGTATTCCGCACCGCTCGCATCGGTATAGATGGTATAAGCACCAAGATAAAGGTCTCTTGTGTGATTTGCGGTGTAATTTACAACCGAACCTGCAAAATCCACATTCTCGCCCTCAACAGAACTCGAAAGAATCTTTCCAACAATAGCTCCGTTTTTATAAACAGGCATTTTCTTTATTGCGGTCGCCTCTGTAACATATTCGCCAAAGCGGTTTTTGAGGGTGATTCCGCCCCAATATTTGTAATCTGTTGCCGATGCGGCAATAACGCCGTATTCCACGAGAGTATAACCGTTTTCTTCATAAACTGCATTCTGTGCCTCGCTGAAGGAGAATATACTGCGAAGACCGTTATAATCCACATATCTGATATTAAAGCCCTTAGCCGTGATGGGATTTGTAAGATCCACAACATTAAGACCAAGTCCGCTGAGCGTCTCTGCTGCAGATTTGCTATAGACAATTATCTTTGTTTCCGCAGGGAAAGAGGTTGCCGTTACCGAAGAGACACTTATATTATTATTGAGAATTTTTACCTCTTCAAGGCTGCTGCATCCATAGAAAGCATTTTTTCCGATGGAGAGGAAACAATCGGGAACTTCAACTCTTACAAGATTCGAACAATTATAGAAGAAATTATTAAAAATTTCCACGGTGGAGCTTGAAGACGCATTATATTTTGCAAGATTTGTGGGAAGAATTACTTCCTTTATCGCTGTACAGCCTGAAAACATTGAAGTCATTGAGTAATCGTTCTTTGTCCACCATGTAAGGTCAATTACCTCATCATATGTTTTGTCTGTACCGTAGCTTACCGTGGTAAGAGAAGGACAGTTCTGGAAAAGTCCGTTTGTGGTGTATTGGCTACGGCGTATGATCTTGATTCCACCCATGTGAACATGCTTCAAATTGGGAAGATTCGAGAAGGGAGAATTATTGTGCTGATAATAAATATAACCTGTTATGCTGTCAGCAACATAGAAATATTCAATAGCATCCTGCCAGACAGCCTTCCAATTAGGCCATTCTGTAAGGCCCTTACCAACATCCACATTGTTGGTATCACCCTCAATGATATTGAGCGTGCCCGTTTCTGTGTCAAATGACCAGCCATAGTTACCGTTTGTGAGTGTCTTTTCTCTTGCGAGAAGCTCGTCACCTGTCTGCTCTGCTGTAAGGTATTCAAAAGCAATATCATTGCTTCTGAAATATGTTGTTATGCTGTTTGTAGGATAAACGCAGAGAGTTCTTGTTGCGTCCTCTGCAAAGAAATCGAATGTTTCGCCTGTAAATGCCGCACTCTTTCCGAAATAAACAACGGGAGAAAGAGCCGAGCTTGAGCCGCTGAATGCGTCCATAGCGACGCTTGTTACTGTGAGAAGATTGATCACG
>CAYPKQ010000069.1:0-11718 GCA_964411355.1 uncultured Lachnospiraceae bacterium | reverse complement strand
CCATGGGGCTTACGTCGTCCGCACTGACACTTGCTCCGAAAAGTGTTTTGCGAAGTGGGGGAGCACTCGTAGTTGCGATATAGTTTTTATCCGGAATAAATTTCGGATAAAAAAGCTCAAGCGTTCCTATGCCGCCGTCAAATGTCACCTCACCGCCGGGAGTTATAGGAACATAGAAGTCAGAAATAAGCTCGGAAATATTCGTCTCGATAGGCTCGGGAATGCCATGGCAAATGACAACAGGAGTTCCGGCCGCTTTCTGTTCGTCGATGAATGCTTGAAGCTCCTCTTGCGAGGGAACGACACCATTCAGTTTCACTCCAAGCACACCGCTCGATATTGTTCCGTTCTCGAGCTGTACGATTTCCATATATTTAAAAGTCAGCTCACTGTGGCTGCATTTGATCGTCTGAATCACATTAACATATTCATCATATCTCTCCATCGGAATATCGAACCCAAGTTTTAGAAAATAGGTTACATCATCGTTATAGCCAACGGCTTCCTCGGGGGTGAACAATGCGCATCTCTGTGTGTATATCCCGCTCTTGAAGTCCACTGTATTGTTGTAACCCTCTCCCGCGCCGTGCCCGTAGCCTTCGAGCAATGATATCTGCTCGGGTACAGGATACGAAATGCCGTTATTCTCTACATATAAGCCCGAGGGGATGAGAGTTTTATTCTCAACGCGTGATGAACCTTCAAGCGAAAGTATTTGCGCATATGCAAAAACATCGTTTGGGACACTGATTATGCTGCCGATCGCTTCCTTGCCGTCATAAAGAGAACTTGCGCAGGTTTTAATTGCTTCGGTTGCCGCATTTTGGCTCGCTTGGGCATATTCCATCGCATCCCGGCTGATTTGAGTAAATCCGCTTTGCGGGTAAAGCACTACAACTCTTTTTCCCTCTTCGTTTGTATGAACACCGGCAAAATAAGATTGCGGTTCAAAATCTTCACGTATTGGTTTGTTTGTTAATTCATCAATTATCATAAGATCACCTCAGTTTACAATTATTCCGTTTTCTGTGGCAAGCGCTGCGCCTGTTTCATCGGATAAAACCGCACTTTCGAGAAGGTCAATATAACAGCTTCTGAAGCCGAATGCACTGTAATCTCCGAGTTCGCAGAAAGAAAGTGATCTGATCCCCGCTTTTTCACCATCGGCAGCACCGCCGCCTCTAAGAGCGGGACGGATTCCAATATTTTTTACGGAGATATAGCCATCATCCGTATCATCCCAAGGTGCTATAGCCAAAACTCGTGCAAGGCGGGGGAATGTATTGCCTCTTACGGAAAGATTTTTAAAGGTACATTCACTTTTTACCGTACCATCATTTTGTCTGAATGATATAGTCTCACTTAACACGGGATATTCCATACTTTCGGAATTGTGATCAAACTTAAGAGAGTTTTTATGATCGGGAGGTCCATAGCTAACGCCGTTACAGATTGTTCTCCAATGATCTGTTTCGTCCCATTGAAAATTTGTGAAATCTGCAGCATCGTTATACATGAAAATTTGTATTTCGCCATCTACAAGTCGGAGACCGCTTACCCATTCGCTGACATTTCCGTTCAGATCCCAAATGCCCGAGCTTTCTCCGTTATGAGAAAACGAAAGAGGACCTGAACCGGTGAAAATCACCTCTCCGGGTGACAAATTGGCAAGAGTTACCCGAGAGCCCCCGCGGTCTCCCCGATAGTCACCGCCGCCGTTGTTATTCCCTCTCGGAAGATGACCCTGCAAGGCGAGATATGCCCACTCTGCATTTGTCATTAAGTGCCATCCCAGACCTTTAGCCTTGCAAGCATCAAAGGCGTCATAAAAATTACTGTTCAGCTTCGGTGCTTGCATGGGAAGCGAGTAGGCTCTTCCGTGCATAACAACATTTTGATATTTTGAAACATAAAACTTGTCGTATCTTTTTTGGTTTACCAAAAAGGCGTGATGCGGCGTATCACCGCCGTACTCGTCATCATCAATGGTTAACGGTGCTTCTGCCACCTCTACCATTATTGAAGGCAGACCTATATCGTCATACATTACTTTGTTTTTGTCGCCGCCGAGAATATTTACGGCTATATCAAGATCAGTCATCTATGCCCCTCCTTCTTAATTATTTCTTCGGTTTTCGCAGCGAGGTATTCCGCAGCCTCTCTTTGCTCGGCTGTTGCATTGTCTTGAAGTCCGAAATCGCACAATATGTTATTTATTCTGCTCTCGTCCATTACAAACCTCCTATGATCAGCATTTTGTATGTTGCGGTTTCAAAATCACTGTCACGAACGCTTAAGATTCGTGCTATATCGAATCCGCTTGTTGTTTTATTATAGGCAAATATAGTGGGAATTGCCGCTTGTCTTATCTCTGTCTGATCTTCATTAAGGTCTGTTGTAGTAATGCCGGTGATAAATGGGATGACCTCGTAGTTTTCGTTGTTTCTTTCAAGACCTTCGGGAAATTTATATGAAGTGTATGTAATTAGCGAGTTGTAACCATAACCTGAAGCTTCTATTGTTGTTTCTTCGGTGATAAATATGAGGTTTGACAGCGTTGAAAGAACTATGGATGATAGATTTGACAACTCATCTTCATTGAGCATTGTTTTTTGGAGAAGAGCCCCCAATGCCGTTATAGTCTCCAAAAGTCCTTTTTCTTGCTTGTTAAAATTTTCTGCAGAAAGAAGCGTTCCTCTACTCAGCACCTCTCCGCAGGGCGTTATTCTATACCTATCGCCCTCTAACGGCTCGATGATATATTCGTTTTTGGGGTCGGTTACATGATCTTGCCATCTTGTGGGATTATACATTTGGCAGCACCTCCTTAAGACTCAGCTCAAAGCGGTATAAAACACCTGCGGTCGATTTGTCGAGTGTGATATCGGTATCGACGCTTGCCCACAGATGTCCGTTTTTTCCGTAGAGCTGTATTTCTGTGATTTTTATATTGCTTTTTTCGATGATGATTTCTACCGTGACGGTTTTTTCGCCTGTGATATTTACCGAGCGTATTTCTGCGTTGTTCGCTCCGTCTGCGGTGACGTATATCACCGATGATATCGAACCGACAAGATAGTTCATTATATCATCGAATATTGTTTTTTTTAGCTCAATCGCCATCGTTACCTCCCGAATTTAAAGAATAAAGCATAGTATCATCGGGCCATATTCCCGCTCTTGTGTCGGTTACAGACGAGCTTCTCGGAGCGCCGAATACCACATAATCGGTTTTAAGCGAGAGACCGATCGTGTTATTGCTTTTATAGATGATGGAATTCTCTTCAAGTACACTTCGAAGCGATTTAAAGATGTTAATATACCTTTCAACCTCGCTCTGTACCACTGCTTCCCTACTCTCTGTGACATTCAGAATTATTCTGAAATGATACGGCTCACCGCCGTATTCGAACCATTCTTCTATTGTAGTTTCCGGATATAGAGCACACAAGGCTTGTTCAAGCGCCGCTTTTGTGCCGAGATGGCGGTGAACAAAAAAGCTCGATTTAATCTGTTCACGTTTGGTTTCAAGACTTCCGTTATAAAGATACCAAGAAACATCAAAATCAAAAGCGAGGATGTCCAGAAGATCCTCGTCGAGCTCATCTATTCTGCCGTATATTGACAGCTTTTGGCAATCCTTACAAAGTGATATCAGTTCTTCTGCTACAGCCTGTGCAAGTGCATATTTATCCGGGTCTATCGCAAGCGATACGGGGAACGAGGACAAAAAAATATTACTTTCATTCATCCTCATATCCTCCATTTACTATGTTACGGTTCACAATTTGTGCACTCTGCGGAACCGTTCCATTTTCACCGTTCCCGACACGTATAAACACAGGCTTGTTTACTTCAACCCTCTTTATTCCGGTCTTTTTGATTCGATAAATAAGCTCGCCGGGATCGATATCCCTTCCCATCTTTGCACCTTGCCATGATATATATTCTTCTATGGCTATATTTACGGCGTTTTCGAGGTTCGAAGCTGATGTTTCGGCATTTTCGGGTAAATAATATATAACATCAACATCGTACTCAACCGGTTCAGGGTCTTTAACACTGACCTTGTCCGTAAGCGGTCTTTTGTTTGAAGCACTGCAAGCGTTAAGTATTGCCGTTTTCGTCCCATCGTCGGTAAAGGTTCCGTCTGACATAAGTGCGTAAATTGCAACACACCCGGGACCGTCATTAAGTGCCTTTACATCCGAGATATCGGTCGATACCGATTTTGCAATATGTTCATATGCTCCCTGCGGTCCTGCGGTTGAATAAGCATCGAGACTGCTTCTCATGAGTGAATAGTATTCCTCATCCGTAGCTTCATCTGCTCCGCCATAAGAGGTATTTACATTTTCACAAGCAGTATAATACAAAACATTGTCAACATCTATAAGCGTGTTTATTTGCCCCGGCAAAAGATCATTTCCAATATATCCCGACTCCATCGCTTCGGCTTCCACCTCTGCGGATATATCTCCGATTTCGACATATTTATCTTCCACCGTTGAAAACACCGTTGTTCCGCTTCCCGAAACTCTTGTTCCCTTGGGGATAAGAATTGATGTCTGCTGCGCCTCGGATAGAATGAAACGCATCATACATCTTGCGGGAGTGGCGCCGGGACGATCAAATGAATATATCATCTTTCCGAGCGCATCAAGGTCTGCGCCGCTTGAACGGCTTGGGATATTTTGATTTCCGATATAATTTTGAAGCACACGTTCTTCTGTAATGATAGCTGCGACCCAAGATATAAATATTCTATCCGGGTCGGCGGGGAGCAAGGTTCGGCCTGTAATCTTTTCATATCCCGCCACAAGTGCAGACAACACAGCAGCACTGTCGGTATTTGTAAAAACATATTCAGATTGCATTTTTCAGCTTCACCTCTACTTTGGGATAACATTTTTCGCCGACAACCTCGGCTTTCATGCTGACGATCTCCGCTCTCGGCTCGAAAAGCTCAACTCCTTCCGTAACCTCGGCTATCATAAGAGCTTTTGCGGCTTTTATGGGACGGTCAATAAACGCCATCGGAAGACCGAATTCACGATAAAAAGGTACTGTGCCTTTTTTTGTAGATACTATAAGCGCTATATTTTGCGCAACCGAACGGAGTGTATCATTTTCGATAAAATTATAGCTTTGCGGTTCACCGCCATTGATTATTACTGTTTCCATATATTCACTTTCTCGGATATTCGGTGAGAGTTACCGAAACATCCGCGCCTATAAGATTTCCCTCTCCGTCAAAATGCTCCATTTTGATAGTGTGTGATGTAAGTGTCCAGCGATATCTGCCGTATATCTTTTCTCCGAGCACGAGCGGAAGGATCGCACCGTCTCTTTCATATCCGAGAAGGGTAGCAAGATCATCAATAACCTTTTCCGTACCAAGAAAAGATGATATTCTGATATTGAATTTGAAGCTGTCAAGCTCGGGACCGACGAACTCCGGCAACGGCATATTCAAATGGCGCTTATGCTGCTGCCATCCGCCCTTACCACTCCATTGGGGGTCTCTTATAGTCTTTATCTCATCCTCCGAGACCTCAAAAACTATATCTCCAAGACTTCCTATCTCCATTAGATACCTCCAAGAATAAATCCGTCTCCGCCCTCGCACGGGATAAAGAGGCAAAGCACCTTATCATTAACATCGGGAAGATACGGTCTTATAATGACATCGTGTTTATGTGCCTCGGCGAGCTCTGTACTCTGCGGCACATCCTTTTCGGGAATAAAGGGAGGGGATTTTATGATATAAAGAAAATCAGAAACAATGTTCATATCGGGAAAATGAACTCTTGCTTTTCTGTTTGGTTTGTCAACATCTGTAACAATGCCGACTCTAACCATGTTTTTTATTAAATTTTCCTGCATTTTCAAACCTTCTTTCTGAGGTTTATTTGAGTTGTGTAGCCGTTTCGGGAAATCGAATGCTTCGCTTCGTAAATCACATATTCCCCATCGAATGCGCCCCATTTTTCAAGGGTCACAATACACCCCGAAACAAGATAGGGATCGCCCGGAAAAGTAAATGAGGCAGTATTTTCAAACCGATTGGCTCTTTGAAGCTTTTTCTCTGCAAGTGCTTTGGCTTCCGCAGCACTTTTTACCTTAGCTTTGATTTCGAGAATCTGTTTATTCTCTCCGTCCTTGACTTTTTCACCCGAAACAGCAGTACCGGATATTACCTTCCCTGTGGATGGGTCTGTATATGATACTCTGCATTCATGGTATTTTGTATCAGCTTCTCCCGAATTCAGCTTCCATTTGAGATATGTGCCATCACCGCGCTTAACGGTGCGAATACTTGCGCCTGTGCCGTCTGCGTTGTATAGTATCACAATATTTGAGCTGACCTTCAAAGAACCTCCCGCATTTGCTGCGAGTTTTTCAAGAAAAGCTATATCGCTGAGGTCTATCTGCTCAATGCGGTCATAAAAAGGGTCGTTATCAAGCAGAAACATATAAGCCATACCGCTCTTTTCTGCCATTTCCGATAATATACCCGAAAGATTATAATTTTCCCACGAACGGTTCTTTCGCGTCTGTCTTATGCTTTTTCTGAAGGAAAGAGATGTGCATTTAATATTCACCGATGCGGGTGGTCCGTCAAAATCAAGGTTGTCAAGCTCGAACCCTCCACAGTCGAGAACTTTGTCTTTTCCGTCGGTCTTTTCATTCTGCAAAACGATGCTTGCGCCGATGTCAAGCCCTTTTGATATAGGTTCACCATCGGCAGACGGATAATAAGCGGATCTTACGAGATATGAGGATTGCACATATCCGCTTATTCCGTCGCCGTATTCGATATTTGCCCAGCCTTTTGCGATGCTTTTGACTTTGACAGTATCACCATAAGAAATAAGTACACCATTCAGCGGCATACGCGTTTCATCGGGGCGAAGATAGACTTTTATGCCGCCTGCGGCTGTCACTGTATATGAAGTGGTTTTGTCTTTATCGTTTTCGCCGTTGTTTTCTTTTTCTGTACTTGAAGCGGCATCAACAACGGTATTGAACCATTTTTCAAGCCAAAGGCAATCTCTGTCGGATAGCTTAAGCTGCAGATCATCGGCTTCATCCTCTTTGTCGGTATATGAAAGGGAGATCAGATGACGCTTTACGGATTCTGTGATATCGGTATTTGCAATAAAAACAGATATATCCGCACGTCTTGCAAGATCCGCACGGCTCATTTGTTCACCTTCTTCCAAGGAGGCAGACTGTTAAATGCAGATTCTATAATTTCGGGAATGTTAAGAAGTACACCCGAGGGGAATATATGAGTACCGATGTGCTCCGGATTTTCAAGAATCAGCTTGTCTGTGTATGCCACATCTCCGAGTTCCTTAAATGCGATGCTGTCCCACATATCCCCCTGCACTGTAGTATATTTTTTCACCTGAAAGCACCTCTTTTCGCATCGGCATCTGTTCCCGAGAGACGGCGCATTACCTCGCTTGCGACAATATTGCTGTATTCCTCCAGCTTTTCGGCGGTATTCTCTGCTTCGGAAACATAGAATGTGGGCGCAACAGTTATATCATATTTGTTACCACCATAAGATACTGCCGCGGGCATTGCCGAAAGCATAGAAAGTGAATTTACCATTGTCGAAATGGCTTTTTCGGTGCTGAGAGCATCAAATACTGCCTCACCGCCGCCAAAATTAACAAGTTCAGGTCCTTCCTCACCTACAAGAGACCATCCGCTGCGAGCACTGAGTGTGCCCGTCGCATACGGTGTATAAACTTCAACGGGGGACCTGTTTTCGATGATTTGCGCACCTCTGTAATTAGAAACATCACCAAGGATATCTGCGAGAGAATTAAGATATATTGCCGCTTCTTCAGTACCTTCCTTCAGGGCTGAAACATATGCTTCAATAGTATTTTTTCCCGCAAGCTCCGCTTCTTCCTTTAGATCAAGATTTTCAATGGTAGCTTTCATCTGATCTTCAATTTCAAGAAGTTCGAGTGTCGTCGCTTCAGCAAGATTTCCTGCTATAACAGCCTCTTCCGCTGTTTTTCGTTTAAAGTTTTCAACAAATAGCTTAAGTTCTTCGTCCGTTCCCTGTACAAGTCCCGCAATAGTATTTACACTCGCTTCACTGCCATCAGCGAAAGAAGCTATAATCTCCGCAAGTCCCTCGATATCTTTTCCTCTCTCGCGAAGCAATAACATATCTTGATTATAGTCGCTCCAATATGACGCTTGCGTTGCAAGAGCGTTATTTATATCGGAAATACTCTTGGGAACGACCTCTGCAGCATTCTCCCAAAGATTAAACTGTCCCGTTATGCTCTCATATGCGGCTTCATAGGCTTTTTCATATGTCTCAACGTATTTATTGGTCAATTCTTCCAGCGTCGATATCGTCATTTTTGTCATGTCATGGACATTTGACGCAGATTCGGAATGCTGTTTTTCGTAATCTTTTATTGCATTTTCAATTTCTTCATAAGCGGTTATAATACCGTCTGCGGCATTATATTCGTCAAAAGCACTGTTGTACTTTCTTTTGGCTTCATTCAGTGCCGCATTAAGTAAAGCTCTGTCTTTATAGTAACGTTGTTTATCTGTTTCGCCGTTCTTTTTGTTGCTTTCATTATATGCTTTGTCAAAATCTGCGAGCTTAGATTTTGCAGCTTTATATTCATCTTCAAGTGCTTTAAGCTCGTTTTGCGCATCTTTATATTGCGTTTCTATTTCGCCTTTAGCTCCGATGTTTTCTACATACTGCTTCCATTCTTCTTCATTCGTTTCGCTGTTATATTCCGCCGCTGCTATCTCGCGTAGCTTTTCTATCGGCATATTCATCTTGCCGGTGATATAGTCGATAGTGAGTCCGAGCTCCTCATAACGGCTGTTAAGCTCATCTATAATGGGCTTGATAAGCGCCTGTCTTGAAGCTACATTCATAGAAGAAAGAGCGAGCTGATCAAGCTTGTCTATAAGGGCGGCACTGCTCTCATATTCATCGTCGATAGTTTCAATAGCATTTTCATGTTCTTTGGAAAGCTCGAAAAGCCCCTCTGCGGCAGCTTTAAGCTCTGCTTCATGCTCTTCGATGGTCTTTTTTGAGGCTTCATATTCTGCCGTGAGAGCGTTTATCTGCTTTTCCAGCTTCCAAGCCTCATATGTGTTTGCGCCTTCGGCTTCCACAAGTGCCCTATGCTCCTCTTCCAAGACTTTAATTTCAAGAGCCTGCTTTCGGGAAGCGGCGGTGAGGTTTTCATATTCATCCTCTGCTTTTTTCTCAGCTGTTACGCTTGCAGTTACAGCACCGGCAACAACAGCAACCGCACTTGCTACAGCCAAAATAGGACCTATACCGGGAATAAATCCGATAGCGGTGGTAAGTCCTTTTACTGCTAAAGACGCAGTGGCAGCACCTCCTGCGATCACGCCAAAACCCATACCGGCAGCGGTCAATCCCTTAACGATTTCGGGATGATTTGACGCAAAATCTGTAAGTGTTACTAACGCTTCGTTTTCGACTTCTTTTAGCCATGTATAAGCAGGCGCAAGCTGTCCGCCGATGGTGTTTTTGAGAGCCGTCATGTTGCTGTTCTGACGCTGAATTTCATCATCAAGTGCCATGCAGGCGGCAAGAGTCTCATCATTCATAACATACCCGGCTCTTTTTGCCTCATCGGCATATTCTTTGATGATGCCCGAACCTGCTTCAACAAGCGTATTTACCTGTTGAGCACTTCTTCCGAGAAGTTCAATGGCGATGGCATCCCTCTCTGTCTCGTTCTCCATTGCCCCAAGAGCATCGATGACTTCCCAATATACCGTTTCGGCATCTCGAAGCTGTCCGTCAGCATCGGTTACCTTAACACCAAGCTTTTCATAAGCCTCAACATAGCTTTCTGTACCGTCACGAGCGGAATTCATCGCTCTAATATTACGGCTCATAGTGGATGTCAAAGTTTCCTGACTTACATCAACAAGTTCCGCGGCATATGAAAATGCTTGAAGATCTTCTGCAGCCATTCCATATTGGATAGACAATGTTCCGATCTCATCTGCATAAGACGCTGCGCCTTTAGTATAATCTACAATCAGCTCATATCCCTTTTCAAGAGCTTTTAATATGCCCAAAGCGGCAACAGCTTCCCCAATTTGCTCAAAAGCATTTTTTCCCTTTTCTCCGCCTTCTTCAAGCTCCTCGGAAAGCTCGTCTTGCTTCTTTTTAAGATCATCTATTTTTTTGCCGACATTTTCGATCTCATCTCCGAGCTTTTGGGTATCAACTCCCGCTTCCTTGAGTTCATTGTCGAGATCCTTCAATGCCTGTCTGTGACGTTCCTCTTCACCGGCAACGCTTGACATCTTCTTTTCAAGCTCAAGTATTTTATTGGCAAGAGCCGATGTGCCCGCACCATGCTGCCCCTGCTCTTTTGTTAGGTTTTGAAGCTCTTTTTTGAGATTGGCGATCTGCGCCTTATAAAGATCCTGCTGTTTCAGGCAATTTGCCATAGCATTCTGCTGTTTCTGATAAGCAGATATATTGCTTTGGGTCTTATTCAGTTCATTTATTTCCTTCTGCGTTGCAGAAAGTGCCTTTTGAGCTGAACCAAAGGTGCTGTTGAAGGTCGATGTCATTTGCGCACCGAGACGAAATTGCATATCATATGCGGTTGTCATGATCTCACCTCTTTTCTCTGCTATTTTCGATCTCGTCAGTGAGATCAATATAAGATTTTATCCAAGCTCCAAGCTCCGAGAGAGGAAGCTCAAGCCAAAAATCTATAGGTGTATATGTGCCTCGTGATAAAATGAGGCAAGCTCTCATTAAGCCTTTGCCGCTGTCGGAATCGGCAATTCCGACTTTAGCAAAAAAGCCCTTGCACGAGAGATGAGCTTGTTGTAATCGTGCATCGTGAGCTCATCAAAGAAATCAGTACCTATTTTTTCTTCGGCTGCTCTTGCCACCATTCTTATAAGATAATCATCTGAATATGACGGAAGAATCACAGCTTTTCCAAGCGCCTGCAGCTCTGCACTTATCGCTCTTGCGTCTTTGCCTCTCAGCTTTGCAAAGTCTATATGAAGCTCTGTATATTCTTTTTCGCCATATATCACGGGTATTTCGAGCTTATATACAAGAGATGACGGTGCTTTTTCTACATCAATGTTTTCGTAGTTTTTGTTTTGATTTATATCGTTAATTTTATTTTCTTCCATGTTAGTTGCTCCTTTTTAATAAAAATCGGAGAGAGGCAAAGCGAATGCCCCTCTCCTTTTGTATTTTTTACTTACCGAGTGCGCTTCTGATAGCAGCAAGGCTGTCGGTTCCGTCTGCGCCCACGTCCTTGAAATTGATGGGGTCTATATCGCGGACAAGCTTACCGTCGATATAATCCTTTCGGGAGAGTACGCTGTATTCGCCCGAAATACTCTGGGGTGTTGCGGGAGCTACATCACCGCCGCCCAGCTTCTTCGGAACAACATCAAGCACATGCTTGTATGCAACTGTCTTGATCTCTCCAGATGTGCTGTCATATTCTTCGTGCGCCGCACGAAGGTCTATCGTGTGCTTGCGAGCCTCTGCCAGCTTGTAAGCCTCTTCTGTAGCATCCGTAAAAGTGATGGTTGCAGTCATTGCATTTCTATGACCGGGAACGGGGAGGTCGATGTCTCCCGCAATACCCGCACCGTTTACGGATAAAGTCTTGTTTTCGGTATCGGGAAGAG
>CAYPKQ010000068.1:0-11832 GCA_964411355.1 uncultured Lachnospiraceae bacterium | reverse complement strand
CTCGTTTATGTCCTCAGCCTCCGGAACGATATCCACATCGTGAAAGCAGAAATATTTAATGCCAAGCTTCTGCATAAATTCAAAGCCTGCGTCAACCTTTGCCTTTGCGTGCTCCATTGTTCCTTTTGTCGCTTCAAAGCTCTTATCGGCTGTGTCACGACCGAACATATCCGTGCCTGCGGCGCAGAGATTATGCCACCAAGCCATGGCAAAGGGCAAATGCTCGCTCATTTTTTTGCCCATAATCATCCTGTCTGCATCGTAATATCTGAATGCGAATGGATTTTTGGTATTCTTTCCCTCATATTTTATCTTCGGAATGTTTCTGAAAATTTCGCTCATTTTTTACTCCTTAATTTCTTTAAAAAGATTTTTGACTGTTGGATATATTTTTTGGTATTTTTTATATCTTTCGGTATAAAGTGCTGCAAGCTCCCTATTTGGTGATATTCTTTCTTTTTCTTTAAAGAATTCTTCCGCACCCTGCTTCACGCTGTCAAATCTTCCCGATCCTACCATTGCAAGTATTGCTGCGCCATATCCCGGATCATGCTCGGTGACAGGGACTATAAGCTCAATATCCAGCACGTTCGCCATGATACTTCGCCAAAGCAGAGAGACAGCACCGCCGCCAGCCCACGCCTACCCTTACAACGAGTACGATTGCAAAGATAAAGACCGTGGTGATCGACGAAGGAATTACGGGAATACCAAATTATTTCTTCTGCAACACGGCTCTTGCACACATAGAAACTGTTATTTATGCTTCTTCCGTAAATTCGATAGGCACAGCATCGTTTATGAGCCATAAAACGCTTGTAACCATGAGCCCCAAGGGCGTATCTCCCACAGAGAATCTTATGGATCTTACCGGCTTTACGTCCTTTGGAAGCAGTTGCTTCAATAAAGCAGCTCAGGTCGAGCATATGCTTCTTATTCCCAAGGGAGTTGCACTTCCCGACAGATTTTTCTATGGCGAAGATACCGCAAGATCACCAAAGACTCTGGCGATAAGTACAGACAGAAGTACCCTTAAGGAAGGCTTTGCCGATCTTCGCGGCATCACTTCAATTAGCACAGAAGCATTTACAAGTACGCTGTTATCAAAGGTATATTTTGACGACGGTATAACTTCTATTGCAAATAATTCCTTTAAAACCACGCTTGCTCTGACCTTCTATACAAATGCTGCAAATAATGCTGCGGTCGAAAGCTTTGTGGCAGATAACAGCTATAGAACTTATATTGGCGGAACGAGCTTTGATACTGCCTTTACAGAGTCAAGCAGTTACTACATTGAAAACTAACTTATTTATATTCATTTTGAGATGAATAGACAGTAAAAAGCGTGCGGACTTGTTCGCACGCTTTTAGTTTACTCTGATGATATATATGAATGCTCCCTATTTTTCACTTATTTAATCAATTTTGGAGTTTTCTAAAAAACCGGCTTCCTTTTCAAAATCACGGAGTGCTTTAAGGTATCCTTCCTTGTTTATTGGAAATGCAAGTCCGTGACCCGCGCCGGGAACTGTTAAGATCTTTTTCTTTGAAGAGCAAGCATCATAAAGCTCGCGGCTCATATAGCAAGGGACAAAATCGTCGTCCTCTCCGTGAATGAATATCATGGGGATGCTGCATTTTTTCATAGCTTCGATGGGCGGTGCTTCTTCAAGATCAAATCTGCCGAATAATTTTGCGCCAAGCTTTACGATAGGGTAGAAAAGCCACACGGGCATATGTAACCGGCGCATAACTTTTTTTATTATCGCTTCGGCTGAGGAATATCCGCAATCCGCCAGAATACAAACAACATTGCGGGGCAGAGGTTCACCTGCCGCCATCATAACGGTTGCCGCACCCATGGAAATTCCCGTAAGGATTATCATTTTGTCTTTTCCAAAGCGTTCATTTGCGTAATTTATCCAGGAAAGACAATCAAAGCGTTCCTTGACTCCGAAGGTTATGAGCCTGCCTCCGCTTTTTCCGCTCCCCCTTTGGTCAACTATAAGCGCACTTCTGCCAATGGCAAAGCAACGCTCGACCGCACCGCAAAGATCGCGCAGTGCACTGCCGCGATAGCCGTGAAAAAGAATCTCGAGAGGGGCATCGGGGGAAAATTCATAGTATTTTCCGTAAAGAGTAAGACCGTCAAATGATTTTATGCTCATTTCCTCGCCCTCCATGGCGCGAACCTCATCCATCCAGCGGCGCATTTCCTCATAATGAGGCTCGTATATCTTGCCGTTTGGCAGGTCATATTCTCCCTCACTCGGCTGCTTTTTTGGAGCTGAATAAAAAACGAAGAGAAAGCAGCTAATTAAAGAAATTAAAAATAGAAAAGCAATGCCGCAAAGAGCGAAAATTATATAAATCATGTTGTTCTCCGAATTTTATGAATAATGTAGGCAATCTCTGGAAACTCCACGCATAATGAGTTTTGGAGACGTTTTATTATATCAGCTTTCTAAAAAAATGTCAAGGTAAGGCCTTTTGTATTATCAGATAAAACTGCTGTTCGTTGAGCGTCTCTCTCCATGGGTTACAAAATGGGCTGCGTCACAAAAATGACGCAGCCCGGATCGGTAGAGTATCAAATTATTCGACCGTAACCGATTTTGCCAGATTCCTCGGCTTATCCACATCGTTACCGCGAAGGGCGGCAACATGATAAGCAAATATCTGGAAGCAGGTTGTGACAGCGAAAGGAGCAAAAAGTGCTTCTTCGCAATCCACGGTTATGATCTTTTCTGAGGGTATAGTAAATTTTTCCGCAATTTCCTTTGTGGTTATCGTAAAAACTTTTGCGCCACGGCTTCCGACCTCTCTTATTCCGGAGATCATTTTTTCCGCAAGAGCAGAAGAGGTCATAATTGCAACAACGGGTGTTCCTTCACTTATAAGTGAAATTGTGCCGTGCTTCAGCTCACCTGCCCCGTATGCTTCGCTGTGGATATATGATATTTCCTTTAGCTTCAGCGATGCCTCGGTGCAAAGTGCACTGTCAATTCCTCTGCCAATAAAGAAAAGATGCTCACTTTCAAGATGATCGGATGCGATAGACTCTATCTCATCGCAAAGCTTCAAAGCGTTTTCAATATAGGCGGGAACTTTATGAAGAAGAGAATCGCAAAGTGCTTTTACTTCGTCTTCTTTTATTCTTCCAAGTGAAAAGGCAAGCCTTATGGCAAAAAGATAGAGAAGTGCGCATTGAACGCTGTATGCCTTTGTGCTGGCAACCGAAATTTCGGGACCTGCCAGAGTATAAAGCACGCTGTCTGACTCTCTTGCAACGCTTGAGCCTATAACATTTACTATCGAGAGGGTATAAACACCCTTGCTCTTTGCATGGCGAAGAGCCGCAAGTGTATCTGCCGTTTCGCCCGACTGTGAAAGGAGGATCACAAGGTCATCCTTATCTAAAATCGGATCTCGGTAACGGAATTCGGATGCAATATCAACATTCACCGGAACTCTCGCAAGCTTTTCAATGATGTTTTTGCCGATAAGTCCTGCGTGCATAGCAGTTCCGCAGGCAACGATATGAATATTTTTAAACCCGGTTATCTCTTCGCCATCAAGCATATCTATTCCGAAAAACGGAAGGGAATTCTCGTTTATTCTTGCGGAAACAGTCTTTCTGACAGCCTCGGGCTCTTCGTGTATCTCCTTTAACATAAAGTGAGAAAAACCGCCCTTTTGCGCTTGTTCAATGCCAAAATCGATATGAAGCTTTTTCTGCTCACACAGTGCGGAATTTCTATCAAAAAAGTTAACACCGTCACCTTCGATAACAGCAACTATTCCCTCATCAAGCCGGTAATAGTCCTTCGAGTACGCAAGGATAGCAGGAATATCCGAAGCGATGAAATTTCCGTTTTCTCCCTCGGCAACGATAAGGGGACTATCCTTTCTTATAGCGAATATTTTGCCCGGCTGAGAGTCAAAGATAACTCCCAGGGCATATGAGCCGCGAATGATTTCGGCGGCTTTGAAAATTGCTTTTACGGGATCTCCGAGTAACTCAAAATGATAGTCTATGAGCTTTGCTGCCCTCTCCGTATCGGTATCTGACACAAAATCATAGCCCTCACGTCGGAGAAACTCTTCGATCTCGTTATAGTTTTCGATTATCCCGTTATGTACAAGAGCAAGATTTTCTGCTCTGTGGGGATGAGAATTTACATCGGACGGGGCACCGTGTGTTGCCCAGCGCGTATGACCGATGCCGAGGTGACCCTCAGGCGCGTGGGATGAAGAATTTATCTTCTCCTCAAGCGCATCAATTCTGCCACGGGTCTTGACAGTATTTATACCGTCTTTGCCCAAGGTGGCGATTCCGGCGGAGTCGTACCCTCTGTACTCAAGGGCACGAAGCCCGCGGATAAGGTATGGAACAGAATCCTCCATACCCGTATAGCCAATTATTCCACACATAATTATAAACCTGTGCGGGCAGAAGGTCTGAAAATCAGGCATTCTGCCCGATCTTTCTAAAGTATTATATTTTTCTGCTTTTGTCTGTCCCTTTGTTTTACAATTGCTCGTATATTTGCTGACAGACTGCGACAGTTTGCTCTGCCGGAGAAACATCCGCCGAAAATCTCGATGGTTTCTCTCCTCGTTAACCTTTGAAGCTAAAGGATCAAAGGTCTGGCGCTTTAGTCTTTTTAATTTTTCTTTTTCCGTCAAGTCTTTTTTCGATAACCGAGGCAATATCGTCGCAGACCTTCTTTATTTGCTCCATATCGTTGCCTTCTGCCATAACTCTTATGAGAGGCTCGGTTCCCGAAGGACGTACAACAACTCTTCCAAGCTCGCCAAGTTCATTTTTAGCTTTTTCGATGCTTTCCTTTACCTCTTTATCGGTATAGAAGAGCAGCTTGCCCTCAGAGCTTACGGTAAGATTGACGATAACCTGAGGATATCTGGTCATAACCGAAGCAAGCTCCGATAGCTTTTTGCCCTTGCGGCGCATAAGCGAGAGAAGCTGGCAGGCGGTAAGCTGACCGTCACCCGTAGTTGCAAAATCGCGGAAAATAATGTGTCCCGACTGCTCTCCGCCAAAGGAATAATCCTCAAGAAGCATTTCCTCAAGCACAAAGCGGTCTCCAACCTTTGTTGCAACAAATTTCAGATGGTTTTCCTCGCAGAATTTACCAAATCCGAAGTTTGTCATGATAGTTCCGACCACCGCGCCGTGATTAAGCCTTCCTCTTTCGTTAAGATCGAGGGCGCATATTGCCATTATCATGTCACCGTCGATGATGTTTCCGTTTTCGTCAACTGCAAGACATCTGTCGGCATCTCCGTCAAATGCAACGCCGCAGTCAAGTCTGTTTTCGACAACATATTTTGCAAGAGCGTCGATATGAGTTGAGCCGCAGTTTTCATTGATATTGGCTCCGTCGGGTGTGTCGTTTAAAATTTGTGCATTTGCCCCAAGGCTCTCGAAAAGCTGTCTCGCTGTGGCACTTGCACTGCCGTTTGAGCAGTCAATTGCTATATTCATACCATCAAGAGAGTAAAGAACACTGCTTCTTACATGGTCGATATAGTCCTTTGCCGCCTTTTCGGCATAGGTGATTCTTCCGACTCCTGCGCCTGTGGGGCACTCGAGTCTGCTTTCCTTATCGAGGACGATAGCCTCGATACGCTCTTCAAGAGCATCGGGCAATTTATAGCCGTCGCCGCTGAAGATCTTAATTCCGTTGAATTCCGAGGGATTGTGTGATGCAGATATCATAACTCCCGCATCAGCCTTGTATTTTCCCACCAGATATGCAACCGCAGGAGTTGGCACAACTCCAAGGTTTATAACGTCTGCGCCCATCGAGCAGATTCCTGCTGCCACAGCGCAAAGCAACATATCGGATGAGGTTCTTGTGTCCGAGCCGATAGCAAAGAGAGGACGTCTTCTGCATCCTTCCGAAAGAACTTCTGCTGCGGCTCTGCCGATCTCCATAGCTCTTTCGCAGCTAAGCTCGGTGTTGGCGATACCTCTTACGCCGTCTGTTCCGAATAGTCTTCCCATTTTTTGTGACCTTCCTTTAATAAATTTTTGCCGCAATGTCGCCTTTGCCCTTATAGATGCTGTGCGGCGGGACATAGCCTCTCACGCTCTGAAGCGGATAGACATTTGTGTGCGCACCGATAACGGCACCCGGATTTAAAACACTGTTGCAGCCAATTTCGGTAAAGTCACCGAGTATTGCGCCCATCTTTTTGAGACCTGTTTCGATCCTTTCATTTTCAAAAGCAACCTTTATGAGTGTTTTATCGCTTTTGACATTTGAAGTTACCGAACCTGCGCCCATATGCGCCTTGTAGCCGAGAATAGAATCTCCCACATAGTTAAAATGGGGTACTTGACACCCATCGGAAATAATGCAGTTTTTAAGCTCCGCAGAATTTCCGATAACGCAGCCATCTCCTATAAGAGCGTTTCTTCGAACGAAGGCTGATTGGCGGATCTCGGTATTCTCTCCGATAATACAAGGGGCACCTATCGTTGCCGATGGACTGACAGATGCGCTTTTTGCGATCCAAATTCCATCGGAGGGCGAATCATATTTGTCACATGGCAATTCTTTGCCAAGCTCCAGAATGAAATCACCGATATGGGGAAGAACTTCCCAAGGATATTCATAGGAAAAAATCAGTCTTTCCGCCGCACTGTGCCCGCGCTCAAAGAGTGCTTGGCAAGTGAGCTCTCGTAGCATATACTCACCTCCTTCTGTATTAAATTGAATTTTTTATATGCAAAATGCGGCAAAACTCCGCATAAAGCAACAATGCTTTTGGCTTTACTCCGGGAGAGCGGGGAACTGTGTAAAATACCAGCCGCTTCCGGTGTTTTCAAAGATGAAGTCAAAGTATTCCGCTTCTTCCGTACCCTCAAAGCTTACCTTTGCGGTATATCTGAAAAGCTTGTCGGTGAATTGGCTGAGAAAATACTCTGTTGAAGCTACAATAAGGATCGGAGGCTCTTCCTCGGATGAAGTTTCTTCCTCTGTCTGCACTTCTGTTCCCTCTGTAGTTTCTGTTTCTTCCGTAGTTTCCGTTACTTTTTCGCTTTCTGTTTCTGTCTCGCCTGCAATTTTCTCTGTTTTCAGGCACAGAACTCCGTCAATATCCATATAAAGCTCTGTTGCTTTGTCGATAAGATCATCTGCAATAGAGCGTGCAAAAATGCTTCTTAAATATTTTGAAAGATCCTCAAAGCTGTCAATATGACCGCCTTCAAGCTCATCTCTTTCGGCGCTGTCTGCTATCGGATAACAAATTATTCCTTCTTCGCTTATCATCTCGGTATTATAATCACAATCGAGCTGACCTTCGGCAAAGGAAATGGCATCGAGAGCTTTGGCATACTGAAATTCTATGAAGGAAAGTGCCTTTTCATTCTCGATCGGAACTCTCGGATCCTCATTCGGTTCTGTTTCGAGGGGCGTGGTTTCGATGGTGTCCGATACTGTTTCGGGAGAGGTCTCCTTTTCCGTTTCGGCATATGTAGATGCTGTTGTGTCGGTGCCATTTTCTTTGACTGCTGCTTCTTTTCCGCAGGAAGCGAAAAGTATTCCCGGAACAAGACAAAGCGCAAGTGTTACCCAAAAAACTCTGACCTTCATATATGCTTCTCCTATCAAAATTTTTGAAAATATCTTTAATATTTTACCACAATAAGCTCCTTTTGTCAAGACTTTTGCGTAACAGCACAAGGTTTTTGAATGGAAAAAATGGGGAAAATTTCAAATGCTATTGATTTCTTTTGCGAAATACTGTATAATATCGTGCGGATATCAAGGATATGGAAGGGATAAAGTATGCTGTTTGGAAAGCACATAAATAAATACTATTTGCGGCATCTGCCGTCGCTCTTTTTCGGGGTGCTGGCTCTTGTTGTTATCGACTATCTTCAGCTTGTTGTACCAAGGCTTTATCAGCTTGTTGTAAACGGACTGAATGACGGAGAGGTCTTACATGAAGGGAGCATCGTTTCATTCAATATGGAGTTTCTTCTTGACGAGATATGCTTCCCGATGCTTATAATCATAGTTGCCATTGCTTTTGGGCGTTTTCTTTGGAGAATATGCTTCTTCGGCGCGGGAATAAAGGTTGAGACCGATCTTCGCCGCCGTATGTTTGACCATTCAAAGGAGCTTTCTCAGCAGTATTATCAGGTCAATAAGGTGGGAGATCTTATGTCTCTTTATACAAATGACCTTGAAACTGTTCAAGAATGCTTCAGCTGGGGAATAATGATGTTCAGCGATGCTCTCTTTCTCAGCGTTTTGGCTCTGGGGAAAATGGCAAATATGGATCTGACCCTCACATTGCTTTCGCTGATTCCAATGGTGCTTCTGCTTGTCAGCAGCATCGTCATAAGCAAATATATGACGGAAAAATGGGATAAAAGACAGGAGGCATTTTCACGCCTTTCGGATTTTTCCCAGGAGAGCTTTGCGGGAATAGCCGTTATAAAAGCCTTCGTAAAGGAAGGATGCGAGCTTCTTGCCTTTAAGAAGCTGAATAAAGAAAATGAGAACAGAAATGTTGAATATACGAAGTTTTCAACGCTTCTCCGTATTTCCGTAACTCTTCTTGTTGAGTCCGTTATCTGCGTTATCCTCGGTTATGGCGGATATCTGGTATATAAGGACGTATTCAATGCGGGACAGCTTGTTGAGTTTATAGGATATTTCACAAGCATAGTCTGGCCCATCATGGCAGTGAGCGAGCTTATCGAAATGGGCTCAAAGGGAAAGGCTTCCCTTATCAGAATCGGAAAGCTGCTTGATGCTAAGCCCGATGTTTGCGATGCGGAAAATGTTATAAGCATTGCTTCACTCGAAGGAAATATCAGGTTTAAAAATCTTACATTCCGCTATCCCGGTGCCGAATATGATGCTCTGACCGATGCTTCATTTGAGATAAAAGCCGGCGAAAATGTTGGAATCATAGGAAGAACAGGCGCGGGTAAGACCACGATAGTTGACCTTATTCTGAGGACTTACAATGTTCCCGACGGAACTGTTTTCCTTGACGGGCACGATATAAATACCCTCCCCATAAAGACTGTTCGCAAAAATGCGGCGTACGTTCCTCAGGATAATTTCCTTTTCAGCGACACCATTGAAAATAACATTGCTTTTGCAAGTGACATTGGCGGTCACGATGAGGTGGTGGAGGCGGCAAAGCTTTCGGACGTGCACGGAAATATCGTCGAATTTACAGACGGATATGATACCGTTCTCGGAGAGCGCGGAGTTACCGTTTCGGGCGGTCAGAAGCAGAGAATCTCCATTGCAAGAGCACTTATGAAGAATGCTCCTATCCTCATTCTCGACGATTCTGTTTCGGCAGTTGACGTGAAAACCGAAAAGGTGATTTTGGAAAATCTTCGTAATCTTAGAGCTGGCAAGACTACCATTCTTATCGCACACAGAGTTACCACCATTGAAAATATGGATAAGATAATCTTCGTTGCCGACGGAAAGATCCTTGCCGTCGGCACTCATGAAGAGCTTTATGCGGGATGCGAGGAATACAGAAACACAGTTGACCTGCAAAAGCTTGATGAGAAACATGGGGAAAGCGAAAGTGAAAGGACGGTGAGCGAGAATGCGTGAATATTTACCTGTTCTTATCATGGGTGCGATAATAGGTGTCTTTGCCATCGTTTTTCTCATTGCTTATTTCTCAATCAAGGATAAAAAGCAATCCATAGGCTTCGACAGAAGCATGAAGGACTCGGAAATAGTAAAAAGACTTCTCGTTTATACGAAGCCTCATATAAAGAGCTTTGTTTTCGTTCTTCTTCTCATGGCTTTTTCAATAGCTTATGAGATAATCTCCCCACTTCTTGTGGGATATATAGAGGGAATGATAAAGGACGATTTTGAGATGAGCCGACTCATTGCCATAGTTATAGTCTATGCGGCAATACTGCTGCTTTCCCTTGCTTGCTCCTATATTCAGGCAATAGTTTTGCAAAAAACGGGACAAAAGATTCTTTCGGCACTCAGAGAAGATATCTTTACACACATTGAAAGCCTTTCTCATGCACAGCTCAATACCATGCCGGTGGGAAAGCTGGTGACGAGAGTTACGAACGATACTAACGCCATTTCCATGATGTTTACCAACATTCTGGTGAACCTGATAAAAAATGTTTTTATCATTTTGGGAGTTCTTGCGGCAATGCTGGTGCTAAACTATGCGCTGACGCTGATGGTGCTCTGCTTTGTACCGTTTCTCTTTCTCTTCACCTTTATTTTCCGTAAGTTTTCAAGGCGTGCATATCGCCGTGTTAAGGACGGAACAACCGCTATCAACACCTTCCTTTCGGAGAACCTTTCGGGAATGAAGATAATTCAGATATTCAACCGTGAAGAGCGCAAGATGAATGACTTTTCCGAGCAGAACAAGCAGCTTGGCAAGGCGAAAATGCAGGAAATATTCGTTTTCGGCATTTTCAGACCTGTGGTATATATGCTCTATATTTCATCCATCCTCTGTTTGCTTTATCTCGGCGGAAAGGGATATATAGATGACGTCTCCTTCTTCGGGCAGACAATATCAAGCGCAACGGTTGTTACATTTTATATGTACATAAATAAATTTTTCAATCCCATTCAGAATCTTGCGGAGCAATTCAACTGGCTTCAGTCTGCTTTTGCTTCTGCGGAAAAGATATTTACCATATTTGATATCGAGCCGGATGTTGTTGATGATGCCGATGCCATCGAGCTTGGCGCAGTTAAGGGAGATATCGAATTCAAAAATGTTTGGTTTGCCTATAACGAGGGCGAATGGGTGCTGAAGGACGTTTCCTTTAAGGTAAATGCGGGTCAGACCGTTGCTTTTGTCGGCTCCACAGGTTCGGGAAAGACTACGATCCTTTCTCTCATCTGCCGAAATTACGATATTCAGAAGGGGGAAATCCTCATCGACGGTATAAATATCAAAAAGATCAAAATTTCTTCTCTCCGCAGCCATTTCGGGCAGATGCTTCAGGACGTTTTCCTTTTCTCGGGTACTGTGCGAAGCAATATTTTGCTCCGAATGGAAAATGTTAACGATGAGAATGTTATGGAGGCTTGCAGATACGTAAACGCCGATAGGATAATTGATAGGCTTCCTGCGGGACTTGACGAGGAAGTGCGGGAAAGAGGAAACAACTTCTCACAAGGTCAAAGACAGCTTATTTCCTTTGCAAGAACTATAATTCACCGTCCCGAGGTCATGATCCTCGACGAGGCGACGGCGAATATCGATACCGAAACCGAGGTGCTTATCCAGGATTCCCTTGAAAAGCTTATGAATATTGGAACTCTCCTTATCGTTGCTCATAGGCTCTCGACCATACGCAGGGCAGATAATATCATATATCTTTCCCATGGCGAGATAATAGAGCAAGGCTCTCATGAGGAGCTTTTGGCAAAAAAAGGACGCTATTACGGTCTTTATATGCTCCGGAGTGATAAAGAACGCTTAACAAAGGGAACGAAATAGCTTAGGTACAACTAATATGAAAAGGACCGGCTCGAAAGCATTTGCTTTTTGCAAACGCTTTCGAGCCGGTCTTGACTTGTTAGAATGGATATTTTTACGCTAAACAGTAATTTATTGAGGAGTTCTTAGCCTTCCCTACAAGGGAAGGCTTACGTTCATCCTTATTATAACAACATTCACACTCCTACGGTTCGATAAATTACTGTTTATTATTTTGCGGAGGAGCTCTAAGTCTCTGTTTTTGACTCTACTTATGGTTTACAAAGGGTATTTTAACAGAAAAATGTGTTTAAAAATCGTTTTTTTGTCGGTAAA
>CAYPKQ010000067.1:0-11890 GCA_964411355.1 uncultured Lachnospiraceae bacterium | reverse complement strand
CGCAGACAGTTCAGAAAAATGATTGATGAGAGCAAGAAGCACACATTTGATATAGTGGTTGTATATAAAAATGACCGTTTTTCCAGAGACCGCTACGACAAAGCGTTTTACAAAAGAAAGCTTCAAAATAATGGCGTTAAAATCAACTATGTAAAAGAAGATATTTTGAATAACGATTCTCCCGAAACAATTATTTTTGATGCAGTTTCAGACGGAATGGCGGCTTACTATTCAGCCAACCTCGCAAGAGAGGTTATGGAAAAGGGACATTTACCTAATGCGGAAAAGTGTCTTCATAATGGCGGTAAGCCTCCGCTTGGTCTTGATGTAGTCAATAAGCACTATATTGTTAATGAGTGTGAGGCTGTTGTTGTACGCAAGATTTTTAACTGGTATGCAAATGAGGGTTATAGTTATAAAAAGATTGCTTGGGAACTAAACGAGCTGGGGTTTGTAAATAAACTTGGTAAGCCTTTTAAGGACACAAGTATTCGTGATATACTTCTCAATGAGAAATATCTCGGTACATATATCTATAATCGTCGGTCTGGCAAGGATATTGAGGGAAAACGAAACAACAGCAAAGATATAGATGAAAGCGAAATTATCCGCCACGAAAACGCTTTTCCTGCCATAATTGACAGAGCCACTTTTGATAAGGTGAAAAAGGTTATGGATAGTCTCAAGGGCAGAAATGCTTGTTATCAAGCACAGGAAACATACCTTTTATCTGGTCTTATTAAGTGTGGCAAGTGTGGTACTAATATACACGGCAACAGAAAACCAAGCAATAGAAACGGCTCTTACCACGTTACTTATAAGTGCAACAAGAGAGACAAGCAAGGTACAAAACTTTGCGACAATAAGGAAATCAACAAAAAGTATATTGAACGTGCAGTAATGCACTATATTGAAAGTCTTTGCTATGGTGATAATTTCAAGATGATTATGACTGCCTTGAAAGAATATGCGAAGTCCCAAAGTGATGTGAGCGAAGAACTTATGCTGACAACAAAACGACTTAACAAAGTAGAAAAGCAAATCAGCAATATTGTTTATGCCATTTCTAACGGATTTGATGCCGATGAACTAAAGGCACAATACGCATCTTTGAAAGAGCAGAAAATTGACTTGCAAGGACAGTTAGCCATTTGTGAGGCAAAGGCTGACGAAAGAATTGAAATTGACGAAGATACAGCACTTGAAGCATTTAAGAGAATGCGTGATAGTGTAAGAAACTGTGAGGCTGGCGAAGAACTCAAAAGGTTGTTCGAGATATTTGTGGATAGAGTATATGTGTTTGAGGGCTATGTCACCATAGCCCTCAATGTTTTTTATATCCTCGGTTTTACAGGTAAAGTACATTCCTTTGAAAATGAGAAAAGACCACCACTTGATTTTCATCAAATGGTGGGCTGGAATGGTGGAGGCGACGGGAATCGAACCCGTGTCCAAAAACCCGTTGATATGACTTTCTCCGTGGGCAGTTTGTCTTTTAGAAATTCCCGCGCGGGAACGTCGGCAAACAAACTTTCCTTTGCGGTAGCCCTTTTTTGCTTGATCGGTTCAAGGGCGAAAGACCGATGCAAGTTCACTGCTGTAAATGACGCTCAGGCCCGGGTCGCAGTATTCCCGAGCGGAACGGGCGGTATAAATGAACCGCAGCACTGCCATCAAATGCGTCCGAGGACGCACTCAATTAGGCAGCCAGAGCAACTGTAGAGTTGTCGTTTATTTTTTAATTTGACCATTTTATCGGGATTAGCCGGCCCGCCACGCTTATCATACCTCAAAATCCCTGTCGAAACCATTGCGCCCCCATTTATGCGCTTAAGATTCAGAGTTAAGCAAATGATATTATATAACATTTTGGGCAAAATGTCAAGAAAAAATACATTACAATTATATTTCAAATCGTTACAGTTTATTTTTTCTGAATTTTATCGGAGACATTTCGTATTTTTTCTTAAATGCATTGCTGAAATAATAGAGATTTTCATAGCCGACTTCTTCAGCGATCTTGCCTACGGAAAGGCTTGTATTTATCAAGAGATCTACAGATTTTTCGAGCCTGAAGTTTGAAATATATTCACTTGGAGTAATACCCACTTCTTTTTTGAATTTCAGCAAAAATCCGGTATGAGACATATAAATATTTTGAGAAAAATCTTTGATTTTAATTTTTTCTTTACGGTTTTTATCAACATATTCAAAAAATTGCAGTATTTCGTCTGAATATGATGATCTGTTTTCATTATTTTCTATTGAATATTGGGTTATGAGGTCATTGCAAAAATGTCTGACATTTTGCGAATTTCGTGAGTTTACGGCGGCGGTTAAAAATCTGATAGAACTGTTTTTTCTCTCATTATCAATAAAATTCAATATACCGGTGTCGATCTTGCAATCAAAATCAAGTATAATATAAATTATTCTGATGGGTGACAGAATATTTCTAACGAATTTTTTACCTTTTTCAAAGAATATGACAGAATTTTTCTCTGCAACATAGCGTTTCCCGTTTAAAAACAGCTCAAAGCTACCATCAAGCACCGCCATGAGTACGTTTTCGGTATGAAAACCGTCCGATATGATGAAGCTATCACGTTCCATTATACTGTATATCATAAAACTACCCTTTAGAATTTTTATAAATATATTATAAAACATTGTATTTACTTTGTCAATAGGAGATAGTATAATTATAAAAAAACTATGAGGTGTGCTATGGAATATATTAAAAATCTTGAAATTATCGGAGAATATGATGTGGTAATTGCAGGCGGTGGACCGGGGGGACTTGGTGCGGCGATATCTGCGGCAGAGCTTGGAATGAAGGTTTTAATAATCGAAAGAGCGGGAGTGCTTGGCGGAAATATGACAATAGGTCATGTTTCTCCTCTGATGGGGCGTTATATCGATAACACTATGGCTGATTTTATGATACGGTATCTTTCGGATGAAAACAAGCCTGATTGCGACTTTGAAGAAACAAAAATTCGCCTTATGTGCCTGATGGAAGAAAAGGGGATTGATGTTTATCTCAACACCACTGTTTGCGATGTTATAAGAGAAGGCAACAGAATACAGTATGTGATTGTTACAACACAGTATGGATTGCGAGCGGTAAAGGGAGGGGTATTTATTGATGGAACCGGTGACGGTCTCCTTTCTTATCTTGCGGGTGAAAAAACAGAATACGGAAGAGAGGACGGACTTGTTCAGCCAATGTCGATAATGTTTACCATAGGAGGTATTGATCCGACGCAGAAGCTTACCTGTTATCATGAAGAAGACGAGACTGCCTTGAAAAATGGCGGATATCTCAAAATGTGTAAGGATGCCTGTGCAAGCGGAGAGCTTCCTCCCGAAGTAAATATAGTAAGGCTTTATCCCGGCAAAAACGAGAGCGAAAGGGTTGTCAACGCCACTCAAATAAACGGACTTGATCCGCTTGACCCACTTGCATATACAAGAGCACAAATTTTACTTCGCAAGCAGATGAAGATGATAATGGATTTTCTGAAAAATAATATTGAGGGCTTCGAAAAAATTTTTATTAAAGACAGCTCGGATATTGTTGGAGTCAGAGAATCAAGACGGGTTATGGGACAGTATGTTCTTGATGCTGATTCGCTTATTGACGGAAGACCTTTTGATGATGTTATCGTGCATAAGGCTGATTTTCCCATCGACATACATAATCCTGCGGGAGCAGGGCAGGCGGAAAGCGAAACTCTTCCCGTTTCAACGCAAAAATATGATATTCCGTATAGATGTATTGTTCCGCTTGTTAATGAAAATCTCTTTACGGCAGGTAGATGCATCAGCGGAACTCACAGAGCTCACGCTTCATACCGAGTTATGAATATTGCGCTGAATATAGGAGAAGGTGCGGGAATTGCAGCCGCACTCTGCATAATTAATGACGAAACGAACAAGACACTTGATTATAAAGAGATACAAAAAATTCTTGCCAATAAAGGAATTGACCTTTTTGGATAAAAAACCGGCTGATTCGCATTGAATCAGCCAAGTTCTTTTAAAAGTTAAAATAATTTTTTGCGTTAAAATAGCTTATATCGGAAGCTATTTTTGTGAGGGTTTTCATATCTGCGGGATATTCGCCCTCTTCGACCCATTTGCCGAGGAGATTGCACATGATTCGCCTGAAATACTCATGACGTGTGTAGGAGACAAAGCTACGGCTGTCTGTAAGCATTCCCACAAAGCGAGAAATCATGCCGAGATTTGCAAGAGCCCTCATCTGACTTTCCATGCCATCTCTCTGGTCATTGAACCACCATCCCGAGCCAAACTGTATCTTGCCGGGAATGCCTCCACCCTGGAAGTTTCCGAGCATTGTGCCAAGCACGTAATTGTCCTTTGGATTGAGGGTATAAAGAATGGTTTTGGGAAGCATATCCTTCTTTTCAAGACCGTTGAGGATCTTTGAAAGTCCTTCTGCGATCTGAAAATCGTTTACGGAATCAAAGCCTGTATCGGGTCCCAGCATATCGAACATTCTTGTGTTGTTATTGCGTAGTGCGCCGATATGAAGCTGCCATACCCATCCGCGTTTTGCATATTCTTCCCCCAGATAAATGAGCTTTTCAATGGTGTCATCGTCCATGGAATCTACAGCATGGTCAGAAAGACGGCAGCCGTTTTCATGGAAATAGTCCATTCTTTCGGGAAAATCCGAATTGATCTTTGAAAGATCCGGTCTGAAAGCAGGAATGACCTTGGTTTTTGAGCCTTTTAACGCCTTGTGATATTCAAGCGTGTCATATGGCGCATCGGTGGTGCATATAACCTCAACATTCGATTTTTCGATAAGCCCTTGAACCCTGAAATCTTCTTTTGCCAGACAAGCATTTACAGCATCCCAAATTTCCTTTGCGTTGTCCTCACAGAGAGTTTCGTCAATATCGAAATATCTCATAAGCTCCAGGTGAGTCCAGTGGTAGAGGGGATTTCCGATGAGCAGCGGGACTGTTTTTGAAAAAGCGAGCCATTTTTCGTAATCGTCGGCATCACCGGTTATAAATTTTTCAGAGATTCCGTTGGTTCTCATCTGTCTCCATTTGTAGTGGTCACCGCCAAGGAAAAGCTCATAGGCATTTTTAAATCTATAGTTTTCGGCGATCATTTTAGGGCTTATATGACAATGGTAATCTATAATGGGGAGATCTTTAACAGATTCATAAAGCTCTTTTGCGGTTTTGTTTTTCAGCATAAAATCATCATTTATAAAACTCATAGCGTTACACCGTCCTTAAATATTGAAATTTCTTCGTATTTATTGATCTCGTTTTTGGTGAGCTTGCCATCTGCAACCGATATTACATATTCTATCAGCTCGTCCGTAAGCTCATTTCCCGTAAGGGTGGGGGAGGCATCAAAATCTATCCAACCGGATTTTTTTGCAGCAAGGGTGCAGTTTGTTGATATCTTAACAGTCGGAACTGCAGTTCCAAGGGGCGTTCCTCTGCCTGTGGTGAAGAGGATGAGATGAACTCCGCTTGCCATAAGATTAGTTATTGCAACTATATCATTTCCCGGTCCGTCAAGGAGAGAAAGTCCGTTTTTTGTGAGTCTATCGCCGTAAGTCAGAACGTCAACGACCTCCGAAAGACCGCCTTTTTGAATGCATCCGAGGGATTTTTCCTCAAGGGTGGTAATTCCGCCTTTTTTGTTTCCGGGGGAGGGGTTTTCGTATATTACCTGACCGTGTCTTTCGTAATAATCCTTGAAATCGTTGATAAGTCTGACAGTTTTTTCAAAGGTATCTCTTGTGTCGCACCTGTTCATAAGAAGATGCTCTGCGCCAAACATCTCGGGGACTTCTGTAAGAACGCAGCTTCCGCCAAAGGAAACGAGCTTGTCGCAAAATCTTCCAACAAGGGGATTTGCGGTTATTCCCGAAAGTCCGTCGCTTCCACCGCATTTCAGTCCTACCTTCAGCTCGCTTATATGAATAGGCTCTCTCTTATATGTAGATGCGTGAGCCTTCAGCTCTTCAATCAGCCTTACGCCTTCGGCAATTTCATCCTCAAAGTCTTGAGTATTGAGAAATTTAACTCTTTTTTCATCCCATGAACCGAGGACGCTCCCAAAAAAATCAATATTGTTGTTTTCACAGCCAAGTCCCAGCACGAGGATACCGCCCGCATTTGGATGCTCTACCATTCCTTTAAGTATCGCTTGTGTCACAGCCTGATCATCACCAAGCTGTGAGCAGCCAAAGGGGTGGGGAAATGCTTTTGCACCTGTAAGAGTGGCAAGCCTTTCGGCAATTTTGTTTACGCATCCAACCGTGTTCACTATCCAGATGTCGTTTCTTATTCCGACAGAGCCGTTTTCTCTTCTGTATCCCATGAAGGTGAGATTGGTTTCTGTCTTTTTGCTGTAACATTCGGGTTTTTCATAGGTGTATTCAAGCTTACCCGAAAGATTTGTTTTCAGATTGTGAGTATGAACGTGCTCACCCTTTTTTATATCTGATGTGGCATGACCTATGCTCTGACCGTATTTAATAATATTTTCGCCGCATTTAATATCTCCCCTGGCATATTTGTGCCCATCATTGAGGTTTATTTCTACGTTATCAAGCTTATTTATTAACATATCTTGAAACTCCGTCATAAAGGAATGAAAGATCCTCGCCCCAATATTCTTTCTTTGCGAGGATTTCGGCAAGTGTAGCGGTCTTCATAAATGCTTCGATCTCGGCATCGTCATTTGTCATGTCTGTTTTGTAAAAATCAATGAGCTTTGCAAAGGAGAAAAGAAGGGTCTCGGGCATTTTGTCAAATCTTTTTATGTATTCAAGAATTGAGGGAAGGACTCTGACCTTGAATTTGCTTACGGAATTGAGCGCAATTGAGGAGAGCAGGTGCTTTATATAGGGATTTGAAAAACGCACAAGAACGTTGTCCGCATATTCGATAAGCTTTTCACGGGGAAGCTCGAGAGTTGGTATTATCTCTTCATATATGCATTTGTGAAGGTGCTCACGCATGATTTCATTTTCGGTACATTCCTTTACGGTTTCAAGCCCCGAAAGAAGCGCATAGGGAACAAGAGATGTATGAGCACCGTTAAGGATTCGAACCTTTCTTGTTCTGTACATTTCAAGGTTGTTCGTGATGATAACATTAAGTCCGCATTTGTCAAAGGGGATCTCGCGGCAAAGCTCGCTATATCCCTCGATAACCCAAAGGTGAAAATATTCAGAGGTGTTTATCATCTTGTCGTCAAAACCGACGTCGATCGTCTCATCCTTGGGATAACCCGTATTGATTCTGTCAACCAGGGTGTTGCAGAAGATATTTTCATTTTCGATCCAAGTTTTGAAATCATCTCCGAGTGACCAAAGCTCTGCATATTTTAGTATGCATTTTTTCAGATTTTCGCCGTTTTTATCGATCAGCTCGCAGGGAAGAAAAACAAATCCGCCAAGACCAATGTCAAAGCGCTTTTTGAGAAGCTGAGTGAGCTTGCCGGGGAAGGATGCTGCAGGTCTGTCGGTAAGTTTATTGCTTTCATCAAAGCAGATACCGGCTTCCGTGGTGTTTGAAATAATGAATCTGAAATCCGGGTTTTCTGCAAGGGAAAGATAGGCGTCAAAATCATCATAGGGCTTAACGCATCTTGAAATAACCACAATTTTTTTCATGTCTACGCCCTCACTGCCTCTGCAAAGATGGGTATAAACGCATCCTTGGGATGAGAGAAGGTCGCAAAGTCCCTTTTCTATGGGCTGAACAACAACGACGCTTCCGTCAAAATCGGTATTATCATTGATAATCTGTATCATCCAATCAGCAAATCCGCGAAGAAATCCGCCTTCGCCAAACTGTATAATTTTTTCTTTCATAATAAACCTCCAAATGAAATCCGATTAATTATAACATATAATTGAAAAAAAGAAAAGTGATTTATAAAAAAATATATAAAATCGTTTGCTTTTTAATATAATATGTCTTAAAATTTAAGAAAATTGGCATAAAAAGAGCCGAAGCAATTGCTTTTTGAAGCATTTGTTTCGGATGATTTTAGTTAAAAAGATGTTAATTTTGTAAACAGTAATTTATCGAACAGGCGATAACGAATTTTTGTAGGGGACGGCAACCTCGACGTCCCCTACAGATCAGCTCATTTTTAAATCGGTATCCTACAGTTAGCTAAATTACTGTTTGAAAGAGCTCGGTGGATCAACCGAGTGAACCTCTTATAACGATTTTGTGATCAATAATGATCTTCTGAAGTGAATTCTTTTTCGAAGGCTCAATAATAATCTGAACGGCATTTTTTGCTGTAAGGTCTGTATCGTAAGAAACCGAATCAAGCTTAAGACCTATTGTGTCAATCACCGAGATATTATCAAACCCAATGATACCTGCTTTGAATTTTGTTGCATTGTTCAAAAGACGAAGTGCATAAATATCGGAAGGGCATATATAAGCATCGGTGCTTTTGCAGTCCTCTATTTGATCAATTGCCTCATTCAGAGAGCAGAGAATAATGTTATTTTCCGAAAAACCGTTCTCTTTTGCAGTTTTGATAAAGGCTTCATATCTGAGAAACTGTGCTCCCGCATAAATTTTTTTCTGCTTTATGCTTTCAATGCCGTTTGGATATACAAACCTTTTATATCCGAGGGATATTGCTCTTTCGGTAACAGCTCTCATAGCCGCAAAATCATCTATCCCCACATAATTTAATCCTTCTATCATGTTACCGACAGTGACCACCGGTATTTTAAGCGAGAGCAGATATTTTTTGTATATCTCCATATCCGCCTCATCCTTGCCGCCTCCAACGGGGCAGAGGATTATTCCGTCAACGCCCATTCTGTAAAGAGCGTCTATATTTTCGATCTCTCGCTTGGGATCATTAAGGGAAAACATAACGCTTATTGCATATCCCAAGCTATTGCAGTAATTTTCGATGCTCATTATTAGATTCGAAAAATACTCATTTGCAACATCAAGTACAATAACACCTATGATCCCTTGGTTTTTGTGAGTCTCATTTTTATTTTCCGAAAGAAATCCGTATTGCTTTGCAATAGTGAGAATTTTATTTCTTGTTTCTTCGTTTATCTCTCCTCTGCCGTGAAGTGCTCTGTCAACGGTGCCCTGTGAAACACCGCAGATCTTTGCAAGTCTTGCTCCGGTGAGAGTGTATCTTGTGTTTTTTATCATAATTCAAATTTTACGGATATATAGGAAGCAGTCTTTGTAAGCGGAAATTCGATACCTTTATCAAGATTTATAAATTCACACTGCTTGCCGTCTATTATAAGCTCACTTGCCTCTCTGTTGCCGAAATCAAGCTCACGGAGAGTAAGAGAACCGTCTCTTAAAATCACTTTCAATTCTTTTTCGTCAAATTCTATCTCGCCCCAGCCTTCAGAAAGGCTGAAAGGACAACGGAATTTTTCACATGAAATTATCGGATCAAAACCGATTTTGTTATTGGGCATATCAAAGCTGAAACCGCTGAAAATGGGAAGAAGAGCAAAGCTTGCCATAGTTCTTGCATAGTTGTGACCGCATTCGATCTCATCCCACGGATTTCTTTTCTCACCGTCATAGCGCTGACGAATTGCTTTGACGATCTTTATGCAATCGTCAACCATGCCGTTCTGCGCAAGAAGCCCCGCAAAGGAATATTCAAAGCCCGTCATTGCCTCCTCACAATAGGGAACGGGAATGACCGGTTTCTGAACGCCCTCGGGATAATCGCACATAACTGCCGCACTTTCATCACCGAGAGCAAAAACACGCCAAGGATTGATGAAATCACGCATTCTTTCCTTGAATATGTATTTCATCATGCTATTTAGTGCTGTCCTTCTCTTGCTCTCATCAAAAATATCCTCGATTCCGCAGAGTGAAGCATGCCATTGTGCCACCATTTGGTCGATCTCACAGCCGTTTGCAATCTGATATTTAAGCTGTCCCGCCTCATCGTTCCAATAATTCAAGGCGCCGAAATGCTCTGCTTTGGATTTGTTGGTAATGTCAATTTTCTGTATAAAATATTCACCGTTAAAGAGATTTTCGTCTGTCCATTTTTTGCCCTTTTCGGCAAGCGTGCGCCAGCGAAGTCGGCTATCGTTGTCGCCGACAAATTCTGCCATTCTTGCGCCCGCATAAAGAGCGGCAATATAGAAGCCCTCAAGCCATGATGAAGGACCGAAAAGCTCCATGTCGAGAGTGTGATGCTGTCTGCCCTCAAGAACTCCGTCACAGTCTCTGTCCCATTCATCAAAATTCTTATCCGATGTGGCATAGTCAATGATCTTTTTGAGCGCGGGATAAGTTTTCCTTAGCCATTCGTCATCGCCGCTTATCTTCCATTCTCGGTATGTCTTAATGACTGCACCCATCTGACCATCAACGCAGGCTCTCTCTGTTCCAAACTCCCTTCCTCTGGGAAGCTTCATTCTGAAGCTCATCTTACCATTCTCATCGGTGCTGTATTTAAATTCCTGGTCACGGATGGATCGCTCAAGCTCGGGGAAAAGGAAGCAGAGGGCATAAGCATAGTTCCAGACATGGGAGCAGGTTCCCTCGCAAGAACCGTGGTTATCATAGCACCCCTCCCAGCCATAGAACGAGCCGTCCTCAAGACGAAGCACTGTTGGAGTGCGCAAAACAGAAAGATTTGCGGAAGCTGCGTCGATTATAGCCTCATCAAGCGTTGCGGAGAAAAGCGCATCATGGAAAGCCATGGTGCGGCTATAGAGACTGTCCCACATGCAAAGAGAATACTTTGCACTTGTAAAAGAATTCTCAAAGAGAACCGCATAGTAATTCTTCCAAGTAATATCCTTACCGTTATCGTCCTTTATGGGGTTCCAATAGTTATAAGCATTTGGAACATTCCATGAAATTATAAATCTTGTTTTTCTTGCATCAACAGACATGGAACAGGTATCATACCTGCCGACCTCTTCATAATTTCTCTCTTTTAAAGCACCGAGTGTAAATATTTCTCTTTGATATGTAGCAAGGCTGTCCATCCAAGCGCCTCTGTACCAATAGCATTGGAGAGTCGCCTTGTCGGTAGTTGCAAGAGTGAGGTCGCCATAACCGATCTCATCCTCGTTTTTGTCGGCGCAGATCAGCTTGATTGCATTTATACCATTCTCTTGTATAGCGATGTTTTTTGAAGCTTCGTAAGGATTGGAAAGCGTTGCGAAAAATGTGATTTTTATGTTCTTTTCTGCAAGCTCTGTTGCTTCAAGCTCAAAAAATGCTGCGGGGATCGTAGTGTTATCCGCATCAAGAGGAATAAATGGGCTGAATGCTGTCATTTTTATTATAGCGGGAAAATCCGGATCGGAGAATTTCAGAAAAGCAAAAGGAAATTCTCCCACGAACTCGCATTTTGCAAAATGGGGAAAGGCACACATGGTGCGAGTGTTTGCACCTGTGTGACCTGCAAGATCGGTTTCAAGATCGGAGTTGAGAATTTTTGTCACAGCTTTTCCGTTCGGGTATTCTGCACGAACTGCAAAATGGGTGTATCCGTTTATGCTTTTTTTTGCAGGTCTGCCAAAGATCTCCCAGTTTATAAATCTTCCGTTTCCTGCAAGACAAATGCTTCCTGTGCCGATTCCGCCAAGCGGGAAGGCTATTTCCTTTAATTTATTACCCGTATATAGCATAACGCACCTCCGTTTTTTATTTAATTATATCACCGTTAAAATTCCGTGTCAAGTTACACGGAAATTTTTTGTTACTAATCAAAAAATATTTAATTTGTAAAAAATAAAAAAGGACTTGATTTTTCGGCTCAGATGTGGTAAAATATTGAGGTCACGGAAAAGCCTGCATAGTTAAATGGATATAATAACCCCCTCCTAAGGGGT
>CAYPKQ010000066.1:673-11898 GCA_964411355.1 uncultured Lachnospiraceae bacterium | reverse complement strand
CCGGTTCGATTCCGGGTGGCACCTCCAAAAACAAAAGCACTTCGTAAGAAGTGCTTTTCTTTTTGGAACGATGTTTGCCCTTGCGGGCAAGTGATGTTGCTTTGGGTAGTGATGTTCACTGCGTGAGTGATGTTTTGCCTTGCGACGAAGTTGACAAACATCACATCACTTTGCGACGAAGGAGTAATACATCACTTCGGCGTAGCCGATGCATCACTCTTTACAAACAATCAAATTTATGATATAATGTATTTCTAAATCGGAGAGAGTCCCCATAACAATTGTTCTTGATGAACAAGGACACGAATATGAAGCGACCTAACCGAGGTAGCATTGATGATGCATCGATAATCTTTTGAAAAATCAGTATATTGATTTAAAGGAGGACGGATTAAGTGAAAATCGGAATTTTAAATGAAGATAACAAGGGATATTTAGTAAAATTCGGAATAGAAAAGGGATTTGCCATGATGAAAAATCATGGATTTGATTGCCTCGACTTTTAGGGATTTGTAAATACCGAAAGCCCATTTAATCAATTAAACGACGCTGGATTTGAAAAGCAGCTAAGATACATAGGTAAATGTGCAAAAGAAAGCGGAATTGAGATCAGCCAGACCCACGGCCCATGGCGAACCCCTATTAGGGACTTCACAAAAGAAGACAGGGAAGAGCGCTTTTTGAAGATGGCAAGGGCGATTCGCGGAACACGTGCTTTAGGCTGTGAAAATTTTGTTGTTCATAATATTATGCCATATGGTGAGAAGGATGAGGACAAGGACAAAGTCATCGATATAAATCACGATTTTTTTGGAAGGCTTTTGAGGGTGGCAGAGGAAAATGAGGTTTGCATCTGCCTTGAAAATATGCCGTTTTTGAATCAGTGCTTGGCAAAGCCGGAGGATATGCTGAGTTTGGTGAAGTCGTTTGATTCTCCGCTGATGCGTATGTGCCTTGATACGGGACACGCAGTGCTTTTTGGTATTTCCTGCGCCGATGCTGTTAGAAAAATCGGTAAGGAATATTTGAAAGCTTTGCACGTTCACGATAATGACGGAACACGAGATCAGCATCTTTTCCCGGGAGAGGGTGTGATCGATTGGAAGGATTTTTTCAGTGCACTGAAAGAAATTGATTTTGAAGGCTGCGTTTCTCTCGAAACCTTTCCGAATGAGGATGAAGGACTTGAAGAAAAGCTTCTTTATCAAGCAAATATCCTTTTAAGCATGATTTAATAAAAAACTCGGTTCAGTTATAAACTGAACCGAGTTTGCTTTCCGCAAATGTTTCTTTTCTATTGAATTATTATGAAGCCCTCCAAAAATCTTGTTTATTTTTTGATAATAAGTGCACAACAAACGCTATTGACATTTTTTTTAGGACATGTTATAATTGCTTGACAAGCTTGGCCTTAGGCTGTATTGTCAAAATTTTTGATTTTAGTTAAGGAGCGGAAAAAATGAAAACAGTAAAGGATAAGTATTTGGTTGTTGGTGCGGATTTTGCAGGATTTCCTCTTAAAGAGGTTGTAGTTGATCATCTGACGAAAAAGGGTTGGAAGATTCTTGACCTTGGAGTGAAAAAAGACAGCGATCCCAATGATACGGATCTTATGTTTCACCGTGTAGGACTCCGTGTTGGTGCGGAGATCTCAGAGGGGAACTACGAGCGTGCTTTGCTGTTCTGCGGCACCGGAATGGGAATTCATATTGCTGCAAGTAAGTGTCCGCATGTGCATTCGGGCGTTGTTGAGAGTCTGCCTGCGGCAATTAGAGCGATAACGGGAAACGGTGTTAACGTGCTTGCCATGGGAGCTTTTTATGTAGCTCCTCAAACAGCTATTGACATAGCTGATGCTTATCTTTCAAATGAGCTTGGAAGCGGTTGGGAATGGTGGCATAATTTTTATGAATTCCATAAGCTTGCCATTGATGAGCTTGAGGCTTTTGACTATGAGGAATACAAGAAGAACGGATTTAAAGTGAACAAATTAGGTGACTATGAGCTTACGCTCGATTTTGACAAAAAGCCCGATTGAAACACGTAAGAGTTATTACTATATAAAGCCCCCGAAAAAACTTGAAGAGTTGGGGATAGACGTGAATCGTTAAGGAGCATTTTGGAAAATGTTTGATGGTGCAAAATGGATATGGAAATCTAAAAATGCAGGCAAGGACGAATATGTTTTGTTTGCATTTGATTTGGAATATGCGGGCGGCGATGCCATATTTCGACTCGCAGCCGATAGCGACTATAATCTGATAGTCAACGGAGAGCTTGTCTCTTTTGGGCAATATCATGATTACGAGGAAAATACAGTTTATGATGAAATAAGCATTTCTTCGCACTTAAAATCGGGAAAAAATCGCATTGAGATTTTGGTTTGGTATTACGGTGAATCGAATTACTCTTATAGCGTTGGGCAGGCGGGTCTGCTCTTTGAGATAATGGTCGATGGAAAGCAGGCTGCAAAGAGCGAAGAGGATATTCTTTCCGCCTACGAGCCTCATTATAGACAGGGGTACTGTAAAAATATCACTTCGCAGCTCGGCTACGGATTTGAATATGATGCAACAAAAGGAGAGCCTGACTTTACAAGGTCGGTCTCTGTTGAAAGAGCTTATCCTGTGGCAATGCGCCCTGTGAAAAAGCTTGTGATGGGTGAAGCAATTGAGGGACATTTAATAAGTGCGGAAGGAAACAGGCGATACCTTTATGATCTCGGAAAAGAAACAGTAGGTTTTCTAAGCTTCGCTGTTGATTGTAAGGAAAAGTGCTCTCTGACGATCTCATACGGTGAGCATTTAGTGAATGGAGATGTTTGCCGAATCATAGAAAGCCGCGATTTCAGCTTTACATACATTGCCAAAAAGGGAGCAAATAATTTTTATAATGCTTTTCGGCGCTTGGGATGCCGCTATATAGTCATTGAATGTGATGTTCCGTTTTCAGTCATCGGACTGCAATTGCTGCCCACGGATTATCCGCTGACAGAGATTCCTTTCGATGCAGGAGATCCGCTCCGTCAAAGTATTTATCAAACGGCGGTGAGAACTCTTAGGCTTTGTATGCATGAGCATTATGAAGACTGCCCATGGCGAGAGCAAGCTTTATATGCAATGGATAGCCGAAATCAGATGCTTTGCGGTTATTATGCCTTTAGGGAGTATGATTTTGCCAAGGCGAGCCTTGCGCTTTTTGCAAATTCAAGACCGTGCGGTGGAATTTTACCCATATGTGCGCCCTGCGATGCCGAATTAACGATACCTTCATTCTCTTTGCACTATTTTACGCAGGTATGTGAATATCTGGAATATTCGGGGGACGCTAAATTTGTGGACTCTGTTTACGGAAGGCTTCTGGAGCTTGTCGAAATGTTTGACGAGCGTATGCAGGACGGTTTGCTTGAGGAGTTTGAAGGAGATATCTATTGGAATTTCTATGAGTGGAAGCCCGGGCTTTCAAAGGGAGGAAAAAATAGAATCAACCTCATTTTAAATGCTTTATATCTTAAAGCGCTTCAGAGCATGAGCATAATTGCGACCCGCCTTCAAAAGGAGAACCGTTTTTTAGCAAAGGCGGAGCTGTTAAAAGAAAGCATTTACCGTTATTTTTACGATAAAAATAAGGGGCTTTTTGTGCTTGGAAAAGAAGACCCTTTCGTTACTGAGCTTGGAAACTATCTATGCATTTTAACGGGCGTCATTGAGGGCGAACAAGCAAAAGTCCTTATAGATACTCTAAGAAGCTATGATGAACGCATAACTCTTACACTTAGCATGCGTTGCTTTGAGTACGAAGCTTTGCTCTCTGTTGATAAAGAATGCTACAGATGTGAGATACTTTCGGATATAGACGAGCGTTGGGGGAAGATGCTTTCTGCTGGCGCAACATCCTTTTGGGAAACAGAAGAAGGATATAGGGATTTTAACGGTGCAGGAAGTCTGTGCCACGGATGGTCTGCGATTCCCATATATTATTATCATAAATTGCTCGGATAAAGCCTATAGATACTTTGACTTATAAGGGTAAACAGTAATTTAGCGAACTGTAGGCGTGTGAATGTTATTATAATGAGGAGGTGTGATTATATGGAATACGGGATTAACATTGGATATTTTGCCAAAACAATTGGACTTGAAAAATCGGCAGAGCTTATTGCAAAGGCCGGTTTTACAATGCTGGATTATACTCCGCCTGTCACAAAGGAAAATTGGGCGACAGAAATGAAAGAAGCTTTGACGATTTTTGATGGATTCGGTCTTAAGATACATCAAACTCATGCACCGTTTAACCGTTACGGTAAGTACAGGGGAATACATAAGCTTTGTCTTGACAGATGCGCTGAAGCAACGGCATTCATGGGTGCAAAATTTATGGTTGCCCATGGTGACGAATTTGATTTCGATAATTTGACATTTTCTCCCGAAGCAGCACTTGATTATAATCACAGTCTGTTTTTTCCATATGTTGAGGAAGGAAAAAAGAACGGATTTAAGGTGGCTTTTGAGACTGTTTTTGAGGATTTAGACAGGAGAAGATATACCTCGGATGCCGATGAACTGATGGAACTGATAACTTCTTTCGAGAAGGGAAGTGTTTCATGCTGTTGGGATTCGGGACACGCTCATGTGGCTTTTGGGAAAAATGCGGCTGAAAACATTGGAAGATTCGGTGAATTCATCGAATGTACTCATATTCACGACAATGCAGGAACAGATTCGCACCAGATGCCAATGACCGGAGATATCAATTGGAAAGCTGTGGCGGAGGCTTTTCGTGACATTGGATATCAAGGTGTAACAAGCATTGAATATGCTCACGGAACAATGACTGCAAATCTTCTGGAGGATTTTATCAATCTTACATATAGATCAGCGGAGCAGATTTGGCTGCTTTGATTTGTAAAAGCATTCTGAAAAATTGATACATCGTTGAAGAAAGGGAAAATCAATGGATTATTTAAGAAGATTGAAGCATCATTACCGACCGGAAAAAGGCTGGGTGAACGATCCCAACGGACTTGTTTATTATAAGGGAAATTACCATCTTTTTTATCAGCACGCACCTGATTTTGAGGTGCCGTGGGGGCAGCCCATGCATTGGGGACACGCAATAACACGTGATTTTATCACATGGGAAGAGCTTCCCGTGGCTCTTTTCCCCGATATGGAATATGATAACGGCGGCTGCTGGTCGGGAACTGCGATAGTTAAGGATGATATTCTCTATCTCTTTTATGCTTCTATCTACACCCCACAGGGGACTGATGAGAAGATACAGACTGTCAGTATTGCAACCTCCGATGACGGAATCAATTTCAAAAAATACGAGGGCAATCCCGTAATTAAGAGTTATCCTTCGGATGGCGGTCCGGATTTCAGAGACCCGGCACTTTGTTTTATTGACGGCAAATATTATTGCGTTATGGCGACCGGGCATCCCAAAACAAAAGAGGGAAGATTGCTTCTTTATAGAAGCGAGGATCTTCTTAATTGGCAATATGATGGCATTATGAGCCGATGGGATAATTGCAAATTCACCGAATGTCCCTCTTTCGTTCATTTGGATGAAAAATATTTGCTTACGCTATCGGTTTGTCCACGTGACAGATTTCACTATTTTCACATAATGTACGGAAGCTTCGCAGACGGAAAATTTACCGTCCAAAATGAGGCGGAAGTAGATAAAGGACCCGATCAGTATGCGGGGCAGGTATTTACCGACCATATGGGCAGAAATATCCTAATTTCCTGGATTCCCGGCTGGTGTTATAAGGGAAAATATGAGAGAGATATCGGTTGTTTTTCAATTCCAAGGGAAATCAAGGTTCGGGACGGTGTGATAACTGCTTATCCCGTAGAGGAGCTTCGCCATCTTTTAAAGAGCGAGGATGAATCTGTAAAACGTACCGAAAATGGCTTTATTATTGAACGCACAGACCGTGACTCGGTGGTCTTTGAGGGTGATTTTTCTTCGGTTGAAATAATCAGGGATGAATATATAGTTGAGGTCTATATCGACGGTGGCAGAGAGATATATACTGCTCTGTTATGATCACTTTTTTTAACAGAAGTGAGTGATACAATGGGGAGAACTTTAAGGAGATTTAAAAATGCTGTTTTATAATGAAGATTGGATTCATTTCATTGGAACAAGATACATGGCAGGGATCGAGATAACAGAGGAGGTTTTGAGGGACTATATATATTCCTTCAAGGACTCGCAGGTAACGGATTTTGCCATGAATATTAACGGAACCGTATCAACTGCGGATTCAAAAATTCTCGAAACCTTTGCTCAAAAGTATATGGCTGAAAATGAAAACGGAATCAAGGTTGATTACAAGAATACATTTGCACGCAATGCATATGAGCTTATTGAAGTTAAAAAGATAGATATGTATTCTGTCTTTATAGATGCCCTTCGTGAGATCGGTATAAATCCGTGGATATCTGTCAGAATGAATGACTGTCACGGCAATATGGAGAGGGGAGATATCAGAAAAAGCTCATATGTTGATGCAAATCCCGAATATCATATAGCCTCATTCAGAGAGAGAGTCGGATATTTTGATCAATGTTACGATTACGGTCATGAAGAGATTCGTTCCATGATGAAGAATTATATAGATGAAATGCTGGGCAGATATGACGTTTTCGGTCTTGAGCTTGACATGATGAGAGAGGCATTTTTCTTTAAATACGGCTATGAATCCTGCGGATTTGCCATTATGAATGAGTTTATGGCGGATGTTTGCAGTATTATTTGCAAATATGAGAAAAAATATGGGCATCCGATAAAGCTTTCTCTTATATTGCCATCAAATCCTAACATTCTCATTGAAAGAGGAATTGATATTTGCGGTTTTATTGATAAGATCGATTTTATTACAATTATTCCAAGGTGGGAGACCATAGATACCGATATGCCCATCGAGCTTTGGAAGCAGCTTCTCAGAGGAAGCGATATAAAGCTCGGCTGCGGACAGCAGCTTCTTTTTAAGCCGTATAGAGACTATAAGGCAACAACATCATCTGTAAAAATGGCATTTGGTCAAGCCATAGCAAATTTAAGCCGTGGAAGTGACTATGTATATCTATATAACTATATGGATATGGGTGAGTTTGAGGGCACTATTGGAGACTGGATATATGAGGACAGTATAAGAAACGATAAAAACAGACCTTATATGTTCGGTAATATAGGAGAGAGGGAAACGCTTCTTTTGCAGGAGAGAAGCCATGTTGTTACATATAACGACTATTTGATTTACAACATCGGAACATATTGCAGACTGCCAATCCTATTTGGCGAAGGCTCGGGATATGAGTATATTAAAATTCCTGTCGGAGAATTGCCCGAAAAATGTGAGATCAGGCTGATTCTGGGAATAAAGCAGGAGGATGATATTTTCCCCGAGGATATATGTGCTTATGTGAACAGTGAAAAATGCGAATTTTTAAGAAAGACTCACATCGAAGAAAAGATCTATGAAAATGATTGCTATGTTTTCTCCGTCAAGCCTGCTGATCTTAAAATTATGATCGCAGAGATAAAAATAAATAAAAGGTGCGCTCTCGAATATGTTGAGATAAATGTTGTGCCTTTTAATTAAAAAACTGCGAAAAATATCCCGACAAAATCCTTTTGATTTTGTCGGGGTACTTGTTATTTCAGACTTTGTGGTATAACAGTAATTTATCGGTGCGATGCGATGGTGAAATTATACCCCAATGCTGTCGCATTGCCCAACGGTTTCGACTCACAATTCGTCTTTGGCGACTTGTTTCGCTCAGGGGGACACACTACTGCTTATCATCCTTTAGAGAAGGATCTACGAACGCTAAAGGATAATAAACATCAAAGTGTCACCCTGAGCGAAGCACGAATGTGCGTAGTCGAATCCGTAGGGCAGCGCAAGCCGGGGTATAGTGAAAAATTCCATAAATTACTGTTTATCGGAATCATTTATATTTGAATTTGGTAACAAAAAACGGGACTGTTACAGCCCCGTTTGTTTTTTTATTTAAGTGTAGCAAGCATAACAGCTTTGATAGTGTGCATTCTGTTTTCTGCCTCGTCAAACACGATAGAGGCGGGAGATTCAAATACCTCGTCCGAAACCTCCATTTCGGTAATACCGAATTTTTCGTAGATTTCCTTACCCACTGTGGTTTCGAGGTCATGGAATGCGGGGAGACAATGCATAAAGCGGCATTGTTTACCTGCAATTTTAATGATATCGGAGGTTACGCGGTAGGGGGTAAGATCTTCAATTCTTTCCTTCCAAACCTCTGCGGGCTCGCCCATGGAGACCCAAACGTCGGTATATATAACATCTGCGCCTTTAACTGCGGCAGTATCCTCGGAAAATTCAATGGTCGCCCCTGTTTCCTCTGCGATCTTTTTGCATTCTTCCACAAGAGCGGAGTCGGGAAAATACTTCTTATTTGTACAAGCAACGAAGTGCATACCCATTTTTGCGCATCCGACCATAAGGGAATTGCCCATATTGTATCTTGCGTCGCCCATATAAACGAGCTTTCTGCCGCTAAGAGAACCGAAGTGCTCCTTTATGGTGAGAAAATCCGCAAGTATCTGCGTTGGATGATATTCGTTTGTGAGACCGTTCCAAACCGGTACTCCTGCGTATTTTGCAAGCTCTTCAACGATCTCTTGACCAAAGCCTCGGTATTCGATTCCGTCAAACATACGTCCGAGGACTCTTGCGGTGTCTGCGATGCTTTCTTTTTTGCCGATCTGCGAGCCGGATGGGTCAAGATATACCGGGTGCATACCAAGATCTGCACCCGCAACCTCAAAGGCACAGCGTGTTCTGGTACTGGTCTTTTCAAAAATCAGAGCAATGTTTTTTCCTTCACATTCTCTATGTGGGATACCGGCCTTTTTCTTTGCTTTGAGCTCTGCCGCAAGGTCGATAAGCCCATCTATTTCTTCGGGTGTGAAATCAAGTAATTTTAAAAAATGCTTTCCTTTAAGAGATAACATATTTGCCTCCTTCGTTTTGTGTATAAATAGGATTTTGTCGGTTCGCAAGGATATTCGATAGCCTTCCCCTTGAGAGGAAAGGTGTCAACGCAGTTGAGGGATGAGGTGTAGTTCCGAATAGGCGTTTTAATAGTGATAGTGCGCTCAACAACAGTGCTTTGCGCCCACACCTCATCACCCGATTTGCGGGAGCTTCCCACGGGGGAAGCCTATAAATCATCCTCACAATTGTTCGACAAATCACGGTTTTAAATTTTTTCTCTTACAAATTTTATCTGAGCCTCAACCGACTCAACAGAGGTGCCGCCCTCGCTTATTCTCTTTTTAACGCAGGTGTCAAGGCTGATTTCATCATAGACATCTTCTTCAAAAAGCTCACTGAAGCATCTATATGTTTGAAGCGACATATCTTCAAGAACGATATTGTTTTCAATGCAGAGAGCAACAATTGAGCCTGATATTTTATAAGCCGAGCGGAAGGGAAGTCCCTTCTTTACAAGATAGTCGGCAAGGTCGGTTGCATTGATGAAGCCACCTTGTGCCGCTTTTTTCATATTTTCGGGAATAGCCTTCATTGTGCTTATCATTCCGTCAAATACCTGCAGGCACATTTTGACGGTCTCAAGGGCATCAAAAATGCTTTCCTTGTCCTCCTGCATATCCTTATTATATGCAAGGGGAAGTCCTTTAAGGGTTGTGAGAAGTGCCATAAGGTCGCCGTAAACTCTGCCGGTTTTTCCTCTCACAAGCTCCGCCATGTCGGGGTTCTTTTTCTGGGGCATGATGGAAGAGCCTGTTGTGTATGAATCTGAAAGCTCAACGAATTTGAATTCCCAGCTTGACCAGAGAATTATCTCCTCGGAGAAGCGAGAAAGATGCATCATAAGTATCGAGAGGGAAGAGAGAAGTTCAAGGCAGAAATCTCTGTCCGAAACTCCGTCAAGAGAATTGAGACAAATTCCGTCAAAGCCAAGCTTTTCAGCCTCAAAGCGGCGGTCTGTATCGTAAGTAGTTCCCGCAAGTGCACAGCACCCGATGGGAGAAAGATTCATTCTCTTTTTGCAGTCCTCGATGCGGTCGATATCGCGGAGAAGCATCATTGCGTAAGCCATAAGATGATGACCGAAGGTTATGGGCTGTGCTCTTTGCAGATGGGTATATCCCGGCATAATGGTAGCTTTATATTCTTCCGCTTTGTCAGTGACCGAAGAAATAAGCTTTTTCAGCATACCGATTATGTCATTTGCCTCGTCACGGAGATACATACGGATATCGAGCGCAACCTGGTCATTGCGGCTTCTTGCGGTGTGAAGCTTTTTACCAACATCACCGAGCCTTTCGGTGAGCACTTGCTCAACGAACATATGGATATCCTCGGCATTCATATCAAAATCAAGCTTTCCGCTTTCGATATCCGAAAGAATACCGTCAAGTCCGTCGATCAGCGTGTCAGCTTCTTCCTTTGGGATTATATTTTTTGCCGCCAGCATTGCCGCATGAGCCATGCTTCCTTTTATATCCTGGCGGTACATCTTGCAGTCAAAGTGTATCGAGGAATTAAAATCGTCTGCGAGCTTATCAACATTTCCCGCAGTTCTTCCTGCCCACATTTTTGCCATATTTCAAAATATCCTTTCTTTTAGAATAAGGTTTTCGGGTATGGTTCCCGAAAACCTTATCTTTTTTGATTATTTCTTGCCGTCAACCATAGCCTGAACCTTGATCGGCAGACCGAAGAGGTTGATGAAGCCTTCGGAATCCTTCTGGTTGTAATCACTCTCACCAAAGGTTGCAATTTCTTCGCTGTAAAGTGAATAGGGACTCCAAACGCCTGCATTTATCATGTTGCCCTTGTAGAGCTTAAGGCGAACCTTGCCTGTAACTCTCTCCTGAGTCTTATCAACGAATGCTGATAGAGCTTCACGGAGAGGCGTGAACCATTGACCGTTATAAACAAGCTCTGCAAATGTGATGGAGAGCTTCTGCTTTTCATGAGACGTCATCTTGTCAAGGCAGATAGATTCGAGAACGCTGTGTGCCTTATAGAGAATAGCTCCGCCGGGAGTTTCATAAACGCCGCGGCACTTCATGCCCACAAGACGGTTTTCTACGATATCAAGAAGTCCGATACCGTTTGCGCCGCCGATCTCATTGAGCTTCAGAATGATATTCTTTGCGCTCATTTTTTCATCATTGAGAGCAACGGGACCGCC
>CAYPKQ010000066.1:0-663 GCA_964411355.1 uncultured Lachnospiraceae bacterium | reverse complement strand
GGCACATCGGGAGCCATGATGGGAGAAACGCCCATTTCCAGGAAGCCGGGCTTTTCGTACTGAGGCTCATTTCCTGTATCTTCAAGATCAAGTCCCTCATGAGAAAGATGCCAGAGGTTCTTATCCTTTGAATAGTTGGTTTCGCGGTTTATCTTAAGGGGAATGTTGTGCGCTTCTGCATAGTCTATCTCCTCTTCGCGAGATTTGATATCCCACTCACGCCAAGGAGCAATGATAGGCATATTAGGAGCAAAATGTTTGATGGCAAGCTCAAAACGAACCTGATCGTTGCCCTTACCTGTGCAGCCGTGGCAGATTGCGTCTGCGCCTTCCTTTATGGCGATCTCAACAAGACCCTTTGCAATGCAGGGACGTGCATGGCTTGTACCAAGGAGATATTCCTCATAAACTGCGCCTGCCTTCATTGTGGGGATTATGTAATCATCAACATATTCGTCTGTAAGATCGAGAACGTAAAGCTTGGATGCACCTGTTTTTATAGCCTTTTCTTCAAGGCCTTCAAGCTCATCTGCCTGACCGACGTTACCCGAAACTGCAACTACCTCGCAGTTGTTATAGTTTTCCTTGAGCCACGGGATGATGATAGATGTATCAAGACCACCCGAATATGCAAGAACGACCTTTTAATGTTTTCCTTATTCA
>CAYPKQ010000065.1:0-11921 GCA_964411355.1 uncultured Lachnospiraceae bacterium | reverse complement strand
GTTCGATAAATTACTGTTTAGCTAAATTATTCACATTTGAATTATTGGATAAAAAATCGGGACTGTGTCAAATTCTAACCGCAAGCAAATAACTCAGTCCCCATAATTTTTTACCGTGCCACCATAATTCGCAGCAGTGCAAACCTTTTTTCCTCGGAGCAATTTCGGATGCTGACGGTAACATCCTCACATTCATCAGAATCAAAAACAAGTCTTGTTTCCGCATAAGAGCCCCAACCGCCATCAAAGGAAGAATCGACTTTATGCAGTACTCCGTTCACTGTAATTTCGGCAGTCCCCGCAAGAGGAGATATATCTCTTACATAGGCAACATGAATACGCTTGCAGCTCTTGACAGAGAAAACGATAGGCTCACCGACGTTCTCCGAGATCCAGCCGCCCATAAATTGACGAAAACCAAAACTACCTTCCTTGAAGCCGCCCCATGAAACAGGGGCTATATCTGCCGCACCCAAAAATTCTGTATTTATATAAGCCTCACCGAAAAGAGGGGTGGGTACATCATGCTCTGCATTCGGCTTCACCTTTTCATCTGCCATTGCTATCTTAAAATAGTTGATCAGAAGCTCCGCCGCCATTCTGTGCCCCTCTGCACTTGGATGAACAGTATCTCCGCTGTAATCGGTCCAAGGATATTTTCCGCTTTCCACAAGTGCCTCGTATATTCCATCGGTAACGCTGATAAAAGGAAGAGCATAGTACTTTGCAAGCTGCAGATTCATCTCCCTTTGAGAACGTCCGCCCTTATCGCAGAAGCAGAACGGCACAACCGCAGCCCCTGCAGAAAGTCCGCATCTGATAACGCATTCATAAGTCTGCCTTGTTGAGCCCGGAAGCCTTCCCTCATCACCGTTATCATTAACCGAATGGTCGATAATAAGGACATCGGGCTTTGAAGAAAGAACATCCTTTTCCATTCTGAAAACACCGAGGATAGACCCTGTTGCACCTATTCCCGCATTGACCGTATTAATTTTGCTCATAGGAAAGCTTTCCTGCCAGAATTCACTAACGCATCTGACATACGGCTTTCCTTCACCTGCGCCGGCACCGGCCGTAATAGAGCCTCCCAGAAAACCCAGTGTTATCGGCTTTCCCGCCCTTGCCTTTTCTATGACGCTCTTTATTCTGCCGAGATTTCCGAGATTCAAAAGTGATCTGTTAAGTGCATAATTATTATCAAGAAAAAGTCCTTCAAGCATAGTAAAACCTCCAAAATTGATCAGATACATTTTACCATTCAAAAAGGACTGTGTCAAGGCGTTTTTTAATTTTTGAACAAAATATCTTGCTCTCTGTCAACTTCATAAGAATAAAGCTCAAAGCCGTCAAGGTTAGTGCCATTCATTCTTACGGCGCAAATCCTGTTATTGCTTATAGTCTTATAATAATAAATCAAATTTTCAAGGTCGATCCCAGAAGAATAAAGCGTTACATCATCCCGCTCCTCGACCTTTATGCTCCCCTTAACCATTGCGACGGAATCAAGGATATGAAAGAAAGAGGAAAGATCGTTTTTCTCTATGCAAGAAAGCAAAAAAGACGCCTTTACAAACCTTGAAGGGCTTGAAAAATCTCCCGGAAGCCCCACTGCGCCAATTCCTCCGCTAAAGGGCTTTATTCCCTTTTCCGCAAAAACATTTTCTCTGTTTTCATTCTCCAAATTCAAGTGCAAAGCAAGATTTTGCAGATGAAAATCAAAGGGCGGATTGTTTGTCAGAACATTTATGGGATTTTCATATATCAACTGCCCCTTTTTCGTTACCTCAAAAACAATTGAACGATCTTTATCTGCAATGTGCCAATGAAGGGGAGAAAGAGGCATTTCGGAGCTGAAATCCACCCGACATATGTGTGTTGCATCAAGCAGTTTTTCAGCTTCAGTTACCGATTTGCAGCGTAAGAGAATCCAAGGGATAAGCTCAAAAGGCGAAATATTATTTTTTTCATCAGAAAAGCTCGGGGAATAGTATGCATTAGAAGGAAAATGCAAGCCCGAAGCTGCAAGACCGTGCTCATTTGCCGCCTCAAAATAGAGAGGATAGTTATCTCTTGCCATCGCCATTCCTATGATAGCATAATGGTCGTCTATTATACCCGCTTTGCGAAATGAAAAAGAGTATTTTCGAGGTGTTATCACAACATTCTTTTCAAGAGGATAATGAAGATCCATATTCCGTCCGAAAATCGCACCTTTACCCGACATCAAAATACTTGTACACATTTTTTCTCCTTTTTGTAATAAACAGTAATTTGTCGATCTGTTGAAAAGGTGAATAAATGGTAATGAGGACGAGCGTAAGCGAGCTTGCTCGCTCGCCTTCCCTTCTCTGCAAGAGAAGGCTTATGAGCATCCTCACACACCGCTAAATTACCGTTTATCCCTTTTTCACCTTCTGAAAGATGCGATCTCGCCTGTTTTTTCGCTCTTTACGAGCTTGCCCTCACCGTCAAAGCTATGTCTATAAACGATAGAAGCGCCGCCGATACTGAATGAGCTGGTTCCCGGCGAATAATAAACCTCGGAAATATATTCGGTCTCCCAAAGCATCTCACCATTCTCGCTTACCGAAAGCTCACCGCAAACAGAGCCTTCAACGGAATAAAAATTCTTTGGCAATCTGTCCTCGCCATCGCATACCAGGAGAACGGCAGTATAATTATTTTGTACATCCTCTAAAAGATTTTCCGCGGTCATATATATACCGTAGCCATTTACTCCGCTGCCGCTCGCAGAAGTTTCCTCTGCCGCAATCTCAATTTCATCCTTATTTTTCCAAATATTTTCAAGAATATGTCTTATTTCATCATGGCTCGTCTCAATATCTCTGCCATGTTTCGGCACGGCATATGCGCTTAGATACAGCTTTCCGCCATAGTCGAGCATATCGCAAATAAAATATGCCTCGTCCTCCGAGCTATAGGATATCCCCTCTCCTATTTCACCGTCCTTTGACACCTTATAGAGTGCCTCATTAAGCTGATATCCCCCAAGCTGAACTATATATCCGTCACCCAATGGTGCAACATCATAAATTCCTTTGTTGCCGATCTCCGTCTCTTTTTGATATAGGATTTCCCCATCAAGATCCATCCTTATAAACACAAATCTTTTAAGCTCGGCTCTTGCAAAAATCACCATTTCGTCCCCTTCGGGAATTATCTCCGCAATGCTGAAGCGGTTATATGAGACAAATAATTTCCGAAGCAAGCTCTCACCGTTTTTCTCATCGAATATTTCAACAAATCCACAGTGTTGTGAAGATGCCATATCAGGCGAATATACCCCATAGACGGCAATATATTTTCCATCCGAAAGAAACGTATAGCCCTCAACATATCCATCTCGGAGAGGAATTTTTGTTTCCCACAAAACTGCGCCGTTCTCTTCTTTTTTGAACATCATTTCGCCGCTTCTCATAATCCCGTACATCTCAGCATCATTATCAAGATAATACCAAGAATAAGTCTCTGAAATGTTGGAATTGAATGACTCCCAAATATTCTTAAGCTCCTCCGAGGTGGGCTTTGCAATACCGATTGCTCTTCCCTCATAGCTGTCAATTATAACAACTGCCGTTTGTTCAAGCTTAAACCTCTCTGTTATTATGTCCCGATATACCTTTTTTATATCATTTCTCGAAAGATTTTCTCTTGAAAGCTCATGCTCCTCAAAAAATGTTACCGCATCGTTATATTCCTTGACCTCTGCGGCACATCCAACGAGAGCCGAAAGAACGGCAAACACAGCCGCCGCCATTATTATACCGCACCGAATACCCGATTTTTTTACTCTTTTTTCTTTTACCGGGACATCAAAAAGCTCGGGCATTGGAATTTTGTCAAGCTCACCGAGGGCTTTTTTTATTTCACTTTTTTTCATCACAAAATACCTCCGCTATATTTTTTCAGCTTTTTTATCACTCTTTGAAATCTCTTCTGCGCAGCAAAAACACTTATTCCCATTGTTTTCGCCACTTCTCCAAATGAAAGCTCACCGTAGATACGCAGAAGTATAATCTCCCTTTCCTCATCATCAAGACGGGAAAGAAGCTCGGCGGCAAGCGGTGCAGCATCAGAGATGTCCTCATCAATCAAAAATGTGACTCATCAATTGAAAGCGTTTCTCGCCGTTTCCTGACCAAATCCAGCGCATTATGTCTTGCTACCGTGAGAATAAAGGCACGGGGATTTGTTCCTTTTTTATATGTATGCGCACATTTCATAAGCTCCATCATGGTATCCTGAAGAGTGTCCTCCGCATCCTGGCAATTCCCCGTTATTCCAAGTGCAACAGAATAAATAAGCCTTCCGAGATTTTCATATATGGCGCAAAGACCTTCCTTGTTTCCGTTTGTAAGCTCACAAATAGCTTCTTCAAGAATTTGCATTTCATTTTGCACCCCATCTCACCTCCTTCTGCTTATATAGCGTTTCAAATTGGGGATTCCGGACATTTTTTGTTCGATAAACAGTAATTTAGCGAACCGTAGGCATGTGAATATTATTACAATGAGGATGTTCACATACCTACGGTTCGCTAAATTACTGTTTATAGACCAAAACTCACAGACAAAAAAATCGGTGCATGAAAAAGCTATTTCCTTTCTCTCTCACCGACATTTATAATATTATCTTTCTTTCAAAACTCTGTTAAGGAAATCTATGGAAACATCTTTGCTTGGGTAAATATCAAGCTTCGGAACTATCTCGATTCTGTTTTTCTGATAAGGATCGCCCTCCATCGTTTCAAGATCACGAAGAACTCTCTCGCAGTATTCATAGAAAAGCTCCAAATTGACCGGTCTCTTCTCTTTACCGAAAACTTCAAAATAATTTCCGTATGCAATGGAATCCACCGTTTCCTCATCAAGCTCAAGTCCGCAAATCACAAAATCCTTGCCATAGCACGATTGAGTAAAGTATTCCTTTTTCTCGGTAAGCTTTCGATAAACCAAGACCTCCAGCTCCTTATTGCAATCCTTGTTCGCATTTGCATCAGTGCCAAAGAGAAGTCTATTTTTGTATTTTTTGAAAAATCCGCGCCAATATTCAAGATCTTTATCAAAATTATAATACATCTCGGTTCCGGGAGTCAGATCAAAATATACATTGGGATATTCTTCCATTATACGCTCAGCTTCTTCGGGGAAATTCGACAAAAAGAAAAAATGAGCCAAAACGATCTTAAGATCAGGATGTCTTTTTGCAACTCGCAAAGACTCGTCGCAAAGCTGTTTTTTGGTGACAAATGAAGCATCCGCATATCTTTCACCCTCATCCCAGAATTCTTCCGGATCTGCCACATGGAAGTTTACCGGAAGTCCGTTTTCTTCAAGAAGCGCAAATGTTTTTTCATAATACCCGTCATCAATTCCCATTCCACAATATCTGCGCATAGTGGGACAGCTCATTATCTTAAATCCGTCGATCCCAAGCTTAATAAGTGCCTCAAGCTGAACCTCGGGCGGTATTTCCGCATACTGATCGACCGTGTGAAAACCGCCAAATGCACGCAAATCGAGAGATTTATTCGTTATTTTAAAATATACGGCGGCAAGATTTGCAATAACTCCGTAATATGGCAAGGAAAGAATTGCGGCGTCTGTTACTCCGCACTCCGCAATATCTCGGAACATCTTTATTGCATCTTCAAATTCAAAAAATCTGATATGTATATGAGAATCTGCTATTCTTTTCATTTTTTACCTCAAAAATCAAACCTCGGGGCCATAATATCTCATGATCTTCATGGGAGCACTTCCGCTGTTTTTGATTTCAAATTCATCGCAGGAAGCCGGAAGGAAGAACTGAGTTCCCTTTCCTGCCGCATCGCCCGCAACTGTACCTTCTCCTTCAAGAACATACATTCCGCTGAAAACATCATTTTTTTCAATCTTGCAGCTTTCCTTTATTTCTATAAGCTCCATTCTGAACATCGGGGTATCAGTATATTTAAGAATCTGACTTATGCTATATCCATCATAATCAGTTTTTATCGGCTGAATTCCGCTTTTTTTGCGTTCATCATCAAGCGAAAGTCCGTCATAGTCAAAGCAATCGAACATAGCCTCAAAGCCTGCGCCGTAGTGGCAAGTCTCATCTGTCGAATAGCTTCCGTCAAAGTTGTGTCGCTCTGTTCTGAGGGTATAATCGGTAGGCTCCTGAATTTCAACCAGGAGACAACCTGCGCCGATGGCATGGGGAACTCCACCCCTTACAAGAATTGTGTCACCAACCTTTACGGGAACTCTGTTAAGATAGGAAAGCATTGTGGGAATATCCTCTTCATAGAAGCATTTTTCCCATTTTTCCTTTGTTATTCCCGCTTTGAAGCCTATATAAACGCAAGGGTCTTCCTCCCCTTCAATCTTTCTTGTGCCAATGATATGCCAGCATTCGGTCTTACCAAAATCAGAACCAAAATACTGCTTTGCCTTGGCTCTCGTGGGATGAACCTGAATACCGAGCCTGATAGCTGAATCAAGCAATTTCACAAGAACGCCTGTTTTTGCACCGTACTTTGCAAAATGCTTTTCGCCAAGCACATTTTTGGGATCTTCTCCAATTATTTCAGCAAGAGTTTTTCCGTTTTCCGTGCGGCTGAGTCCCTCAACAATATGCTCCCTGCTGTGATTTATCGCTCTCACCACACTCATAAGCCATTCTTCTGGGAAACTTGTATCTTTTGCATCAAAATTTCCGTGAAGCTCCTCAATGAGCTTTCCGCCAAGGTAATTTCTCCAAGCACGCTCGGGCAAAATTCTGATTGGTTTTTTCATTTTTAACTCCTTCTATGAAAAAATGAGCCTTTCAGCTCATTTTTTCTTAAACATTCAAATTAGTGAACGATGCAACGCTCGGTATCCTTATCAAAGATATGGATTCTGGCTGTATCGAATGCAACCTTGATCTCGTCGCCGGCTCTTGATGTGGATCTGGAAGAAACTCTTGCGATAAGATTGGTCTCCTCGCCCACCTTGAGGTAGAGATAGATCTCTGCGCCCATAAGCTCGGTAACTTCAACATTTGTATCAACAACTGCATCTGCAAATGTAGAAAGATGTACAGGCTCATCATGTATGCACTCGGGACGAATACCAACGATAACTTCCTTATCGATATATTCATCAAGAACGCCATCTGCAGTCTTGTCTGCAGGAAGCTTAATTGTAACGCTCTCCTCGAATGTGAAGAATACTTCACCGTTCTTCTTTGTAAGCTTACCGTCGATGAAGTTCATCTGAGGGGTGCCGATAAATCCTGCAACGAAGATGTTGCAAGGCTTATCATAAAGATTCTGAGGTGTATCAACCTGCTGAATAACGCCGTCCTTCATAACAACGATACGGCTTGCCATGGTCATAGCCTCGACCTGGTCATGAGTAACGTATACAAATGTTGTTCCAACGCTTTTATGAAGCTTTGTAAGCTCAGTTCTCATGGCTGCACGGAGCTTCGCATCAAGGTTTGACAGAGGCTCGTCGAGAAGGAATACCTTAGGATAACGCACGATCGCACGACCGAGCGCAACACGCTGCTTCTGACCGCCGGACAGAGCCTTGGGCTTTCTGTCGAGAAGGTGGGTGATATCGAGAATACGAGCTGCTTCTTCAACTCTTCTCTTTATTTCTTCCTTGGGTGTCTTACGGAGCTTAAGACCGAACGCCATGTTATCAAACACAGACATATGAGGATACAGAGCGTAGTTCTGGAAAACCATTGCGATATCTCTGTCCTTCGGTGCAACGTCGTTTACAAGTCTGTCGCCGATGAAAAGTTCGCCTTCGGAGATCTCTTCAAGACCTGCGATCATACGCAGAGTTGTGGATTTACCGCAACCCGAAGGTCCGACAAGTACAAGGAACTCTTTATCCTTGATCTCGAGATTGAAGTCGGAGACGGCAGTTACACCACCGGGGTACTTCTTGTAAATATGCTTAAGGGAAAGGCTTGCCATTTGTTATCCTCCTTGAAATTGAACTGCGTCTGGGCGCAATTCGGGTATATAATTTTCAACAGATATATTATACCAAATTTCGCATCAAAATGGAAGTGTTTAATCTTCCAAACTTTGCACGCTCTCTTTGTGCACCTTTCACAAAAAAACGTCATTTTTCGTCATTTGCGTCAAAAAGAGCAAAACCAAGCTTTAATATATTAATTTTTCAAATCCTTCATCGAAAGACTTATTCTCTTCTTCGAGACATCCACAGAAAGCACGCGAACCTTCACGATATCTCCAACCGCAAGCACCTCCGAGGGGTGCTTGATATACTTATTACAGATCTGAGAAATATGAACGAGACCGTCCTGATGAACGCCGATATCGACGAATGCGCCAAAATCTATTACGTTTCTGACAGTACCCACAAGCTCCATTTCGGGCTTGAGGTCTTTCATATCAAGAATATCATCACGGAGCACCGGAGGAGGTGTTGAATCACGAACATCACGTCCGGGCTTTTCAAGCTCACCGATGATATCGAGAAGGGTCGGCTCACCTATGCCAAGCTCCTCTGCAACCTTTTTATTGCCCTTGCCCATAACCTTTGTGCGAAGTTCGCCAAGCTTGCTCGCCTTTACATCCTCCTCGGTATAGCCAAACATGGAGAGAAGCGAAGCAGCAGCCTCGTAGGATTCGGGGTGGACACCTGTATTATCAAGAATTTCCTTTGAGGAGGGAACACGAAGGAAGCCCGCACACTGCTCATATGCCTTTGCGCCTATCTTCGGAACCTTAAGTACCTCTTTTCTCGACTTGAACTCACCGTTTTCCTCACGGTATTTAACGATATTCTTCGCCGCCTGCGCTCCTATTCCCGCAATATAGGAAAGAAGCGAATGAGAAGCGGTATTAAGGTCAACTCCAACGCTGTTTACACAGCCCTCAACAACGCCGCCAAGTGCGCTGTCGAGCCTTGCCTGCTTCATATCATGCTGATACTGACCGACACCGATGGCTTTGGGATCTATCTTTACAAGCTCTGCAAGTGGATCTTGTAAACGACGAGCGATGGAGACTGCGGAACGCTGTGTTACATCGAAATCCGGGAATTCGTCGGCAGCCAGCTTTGATGCGGAATAAACAGAAGCTCCCGCTTCGCTTACCATGACGTATTTTACGCTTCCGTCAAGCTCCTTCAAAGTATTTGCAATGAAAATCTCACTTTCCTTTGAAGCAGTACCGTTTCCGATGGCAACAACATTTATATCATACTTTTTAATGAGGGCAAGAACCTTTTTCTTACTCTCCTCAATTCTCTCTTGGGGCTTTGTGGGGTAGATAACGGCAGTATCAAGCACCTTTCCGGTCTTATCGACAACCGCCAGCTTACAGCCTGTTCTGTAACCGGGATCATAGCCGAGAACGGTCTTTCCCTTAAGCGGTGCTTGCATAAGAAGATTCTTAAGATTAACCTCAAAATTCACAAGTGCGCCCTCTGCGGCGTTATCAAACATATCCGAGCGTATTTCTCTCTCAACAGAGGGAGCGATAAGTCTCTCATAGCTGTCGATTATGGCAATTTCAAGCTGCTTTTCTGCCGGACTTTTCAGATTCGTTATGACCATACTGAAAAGATAATTGAGGATGATGTCCTTTGATATCTCAATATTAACCTTCAGCTTTTCTTCCTTTTCTCCACGGTTTACAGCAAGTATTCTGTGACCCGGCATGGTCTTAACGCCCTCGCTGTAATCATAATACTGAGAATAAACCGTATCCTCCTCAGTTGCCGCTTTTGAGATAAGCAGACCGTGACCGAATGTAAGGGAACGGATAGTCTTTCTGTATTCCGCATTATCCGAAATATCCTCGGCAATGATGTCTCTTGCGCCTGCAAGAGCATCCGCTGCGCTCTCCACGCCCTTTTCTGCATCTATATAAGCCTCGGCAAGCACCTCGAGAGAAGCTTCATATTCATCTCTCTGCTCCATGAGAAGAAGTGCAAGAGGTTCAAGCCCCTTTTCTCTCGCAACCGAAGCACGTGTCTTTCTCTTGGGTCTGAACGGACGGTAGATATCGTCAACCTCGGTGATGGTTACCGCCGCATTAATTGCAGCCTCAATTTCGGGAGTGAGCTTTTCCTGGGCGGCAATAAGCTCCTTTACCTCCTGCTTTCTCTTTTCGATATTACGGAGATATGTAAGCTTATCGTCAAGATCACGCAGAGTTGTATCGTCAAGGCTTCCCGTAACCTCCTTACGGTAACGGGCGATAAAGGGGATGGTATTTCCCTCGTCTATAAGGGCAACCGTTCTCTCCACCTGATCGACCTTAAGATTAAATTCCTTTGCCAAAGTTTCAATAATATTCATTTTTCATGCTCCTTTATACAATTTGAAAGATATAGAATTTCAGATAATCGGTTTCTTTTACATTCCAGAGGATGGGATGATCGGGAGACTGCTGTCTGCCCTCGATCTGACGGAGTGAAACACCCGCATCCTTTGCGGCGTCAGCAAGCATTTTGCGAAAAAGCTCGTCGGTCATAAAATGCGAGCAGGAGCAAGTTGCAAGATAACCTCCCCTTGGCAGAAGAGACATTGCTCTTCTGTTTATCTCCTTATACCCTTTTATGGCGTTTTTCACCGTTCCCGAGCTTTTTGTAAAGGCGGGAGGGTCGAGGATTATAAAATCATAGTCGCATTTTTTCTTCTCCCCCATCTCGGTAAGAAGCTCAAAAACATTTGCGCAGGTAAATTGCATATTGCCCGTAAGTCCGTTCAGAGACGCATTGGCTCTTGCCATATTTACCGCATCCTCGGAAATATCAACGGCATTCACGATCTCCGCTCCCGCCTTTGCTGCGTTCAGCGCAAAAGCTCCCGTATGTGTAAAGCAATCAAGAACCCTTTTTCCCCTTGCTATCTGTGCGACTGCCGCTCTGTTGTATTTCTGATCAAGGAAAAATCCGGTTTTTTGACCGTTTATATAATCCACCTTATATTTTATGCCGTTTTCAATGATCTCTGTTTCGCCTGAAAGAGCGCAAAGTCCTTCCATTTCGTAGAAGCCGCTGTAACGCTCCATCCCCTCAAGCGAACGTATTGCGCCTTCATTTCTTTCGTATATAGCCTTTATCGGTTCACCCATTTCAGCCATCGTATCACGAAGCGCACGGTAAATAATATCCTTTTTCAGCTCTGTTCCGAGACAAGCCACCTGAGTTACAAGAACGTCCCCGAAACGGTCCGCCGTAAGTCCCGGGAAGCTGTCAGCTTCTCCGAAAATGAGACGGCAGCAGGAAAAATCATCCCCCATAACAGTCTTTCTGTATTCAAGAGCGTATCTTACTCTTCTTCTGTAAAAATCCTCATCAAAATTATCGTTTGCATTGCGTGAAATTATACGAACGAGGATCTTTGAATTGTCGTTATAATATCCTGTACCGAGAAATCTGTCTTTTTTTGTATAAACATCAACAAGCTCGCCATTTTGACATTCACCAAACTTTTCGGTAACTTCCTCGGCATATACCCAAGGGTGACCGAGACGGACAGTTCTCTCGGACTTTTCAGTAATCTTTACTTTTGGAAAATTTCTTTCTGCCATTTATGTATTCTCCGTTATTTTGCGGCATTCCGAAGTGCCGTTATTTCTTCGTCTGTAAGGGGACGCCATTCTCCTCTTTCAAGGACACTATCCAGAGAAAGCGGACCGAAGGTAACTCTTTCAAGATATGTTATCTTATTTCCCACCGCATCAAGCATACGCTTTATCTGGTGGTATTTCCCCTCCGTAAGGGTTATATACCCCTCGTTTTTTTCACCCATCAGCTCTATTTTACACGGTTTCGTTTCATATCCGTCATCAAGGGTGACACCCGCTTCAAGTATTGACACATCCTCTTCCGAAAGAGATAATTTCGAATGAAAATAATACTTTTTCTCCACAT
>CAYPKQ010000064.1:0-12008 GCA_964411355.1 uncultured Lachnospiraceae bacterium | reverse complement strand
GAAATAATCGTGATTTTCAAATGATAAAAGGGACGTCGTGGTCGCCGTCCCCTACGGATCAGCTCATTTTTTAATCGGTATCCTACAGTTCGATAAATTACTGTTTATATGCAAAAGGGGCTGAATAATCAGCCCCTTTTAATTAGTGAGGGTGCTTTACTATGCCGAGGAGCTTTGAAATTTCCATTACCACAAGCGGAACTATGATAAGTCCTGCGGCAATGAGATACATATGAGCTTCAAGGTAAACAAGACCGAAGATTGTATTGAGTCCTGGAACGAAAAGTACAAGGCAAACAAGTACAAGCGAGATAAGTGCTGCACCATTCAGCTTCTTATTTCCGAAGAAGCCGATCTTGAAAAGTGAACGCTGTGAGCGCATATTGAATGCCTGAACGATCTGTGTAAGCGAAAGAATTGTAAACGCCATTGTCTGTCCTGCGTGCTCTACGCCTGTTCTCTCACCGAGCATAAAGCCTATAAGGGTGAGAAGAGCAAACATAGCACCCTGGAGAACTACCTGGATTCCGAGACCGTGAGCAAATATTCCCTCATTTTTAGGCTTGGGCTTTTGCTCCATGATTCCGCTTTCCACATCCTCCATACCAAGGGAGATAGCGGGAAGAGAGTCGGTAACGAGGTTTATCCAGAGAAGCTGCATGGAGAGAAGAGGTGTTTTGTGCCAGAGAAGCATTGAGAAAAATACCGTAAATACTTCTCCGATATTTGTACCGAGGAGGAATCCGACAACCTTTTTGATGTTTGCGTAAATTCCTCTGCCTTCTCTTACTGCATCTACTATGGTTGCAAAATTATCGTCTGTCAGGGTCATATCGGCGGCACCCTTTGCAACATCTGTTCCGGTGATTCCCATTGCACAGCCGATGTCTGCTGCTTTAAGTGCGGGTGCGTCGTTTACTCCGTCTCCTGTCATTGAAACGACTTGATCCTTTCTTTGCCAAGCCTTGACGATACGTATCTTATTTTCGGGTGAAACACGGGCATAGACCGAAATGCTCTCAACTACACTGTCAAGCTCTTCATCGCTCATTGCATCAAGCTCTGCACCGGTGATGGCTTTGTCGCCCTCCTCGAGAATACCAAGCTCGCGCGCGATAGCTGAGGCGGTCACAACATGGTCACCCGTTATCATAACAGGCTTGATTCCTGCCTTGCGGCAAATAGCAACGGCATCCTTTGCCTCGGGTCTGGGCGGGTCGATCATGCCGACAAGTCCCATGAGAGTAAGTCCATTCTCAAGCTCCTCGGAGGCGGGGATTTCGGGTACTGTGTCGATCTCTTTATATGCAACTGCAAGAACGCGGAGCGCATCCTCACTCATTGTATTTGTCATTTCTCTTGCTTTTTCGATATCGCCTGCAATGCATCTTGTTGCCATCATATCAAAGGCTCCCTTGACGATAACGATGTTCTTACCGTCTATCTTATTGACGGTGGACATCAGCTTTCTATCCGAATCAAAGGGTATCTCGGCAAGGCGGGGATAAGATCTATTAAGATTATCCTTGGGCATGCCGTTTTTATGGGAAGCAAAAACGATTGCTGTCTCGGTTGGGTCACCGATATGCTGCTCGCCATCATCGGTAAATACTACCGAGCCGTCGCAGCAGAGAGTGCCGTAACTGAGCAGCTTCTTGATATTTTCGGAATTACTGCTTGTGATCTGTTCGGGCGCATCCTCACCGTCAAAATAAGCCTTAACAAGGGTCATTCTGTTCTGAGTGAGGGTACCTGTTTTATCCGAGCAGATAACAGATGCACTTCCGAGAGTTTCAACTGCGGGGAGGCGGCGGATGAGGGCATTTTTCTTTACCATGCGCTGAACTCCGATGGAGAGAACGATGGTAACGATGGCGGGAAGTCCCTCGGGAATTGCGGAAACGGCAAGTGAAACTGCCACCATGAATATTTCAAGAAGCTCCATCTTACCGCTGAAGAATCCTACAACAAAAATAATAGCACAAGCGGCAAGAGCCATAAAGCCGAGATATTTTCCGAGCTGTGCCAGCTTTGCTTGGAGAGGTGTCTGCCCTTCTGTTTCACCGTCAAGCAGACCTGCGATCTTGCCCATTTCGGTGTTCATTCCTGTGGCTGTTACAACTGCGGTTGCTGTACCGTAGGTAACGCTGCAGCCGGAGAATACCATATTTGATCTGTCTCCGAGAGGGGATTTTTCGTCGATTACTGCCGCAGCATCCTTTTCGGAGGGGACAGATTCACCGGTAAGAGCGGATTCCTCACTTTTAAGGCTTGCGCTCTGGAGAAGTCTTGCATCAGCAGGGATGAAATCGCCCGCTTCGAGCTTGATAATATCACCGGGCACGAGAAGTGAAGCATCGATAATCGATTCTTCTCCGTCTCTTATAACTCTTGCGTGGGGAGCGGTCATGTTTTTCAAGGCATCAAGTGCTTTTTCCGCCTTGCTTTCCTGCATAACGCCCATGATGGCATTGAGAATAACGATAAGAAGGATCAGTGCAGGCTCAAAAAGCTCGCCCCAATTTCTTTCAAAGCATACAATGGAGAAGGAAACCACCGCCGCAATGAGAAGAATGATTATCATTGCGTCCTTGAACTGGTCAAGGAAACGGGAAAGCATTGTTTTCTTTTTCTTTTCCTTCAGCTTGTTTTCACCGTATTCAGAAAGCTTCTTTTCGGCAACCGATGAGGAAAGACCAAGCACTGCTTCGGTTTGAAGCTCTTTTAAAACTTCTTTGCGTGTTTTGCTGTGTGCATTCAATTTAATTTACCTCCGGATAGTATTGAGAGAATTCCGATACTCTATATTATGAAAAAGACTTTTACGGCTATGCCGTAAAAGTCTTGAAAATCATAATAAATGAGTCCGAGAACCGGGCATATTGCCGTACTGACGGAAAACGGAACACCCTTAATAGGTGCTTTCTACTCTCTTTTACCCGATCATTATAACATATCCGGTAAATATTGTCAAGAGATTTTTGTATATTTTTTTATTTGTGAGCACTGACATGACACGTATTATATCGTTTCGTTAAGGGTGCGCCCATCAGTATATCAATTAACAGTAATTTATCGGGGAGAAAGGTATTTCGCCACTGCGGGGGCGACCGGCGGTGACGCCGGAGCCACAACCTTTTAAAAAAGGTCGATCAAAACTTAATAAGGGGACTTTTATAATGGTTTTTATCTGTGTTTCTACATGAAATTACCGATAATTTCACATAGAAAGTAGAATAAGCTTCCTAATCTTTTGGGTTTTAAAGGTTTTGGTCAAGCTTTTTTAAAAGCTTGCGCGGTGGAGTGCGCGGGCGCTCCTCGCCTCCGCAGAGGCGAAATTCCCCAACAGTTTTAATTCGGTATTATCTTATCCTCACAAGCGTGGCAAGCCCTTCGAAAAGAGCTGAAATTAGTGCATCCGCGTCCTCTGTCGTGTTGCTTTCGCAAAGGCTTATGCGCAGTGAGCAATCGGCATCCTTTGGAGTGAGTCCAAATGCAATAAGCGCAGAGCCGGGAGCATTTGAATGTGAGGAGCAAGCAGAGCCGCTTGAAACGAAAATCCCCTTTGATGAAAGAAAATGAAGCATAGTCTCGCTTTTTATTCTCGGCAAGGTGATATTTATCACGTGCGGAGCGGCTTTTGCGGGAATATTTACCATTATTTCGCTTGGCATTTTCGAAATAATATATTCTCTTAGCTCTTCCATTTTTGCAAGAGAGCTGTCAAGGGCAACAAAGCACTCTTTTGCTGCTGCACCGAATCCCGCAATGCCGATGGTATTCTCTGTTCCCGAGCGCATCCCGTATTCTTGACCGCCGCCGAGAATATAGGGTACTATCTTCTTCTTTTTTATCATATCGGGGTCGATATAAAGCGCACCGACACCCTTTGGACCGTGTATTTTGTGAGCACTTATAGTTATAAGGTCAGCACCGAGGCTCGCGGCTGTAAATCTTCTTTTCAAAAATCCCTGAACCGCATCGCAGTGACAGATGGCATCGGGGCTTTTTGTTTTGATAGTCTTAAAGGCCTTTTCAACATCATAGAGCGCACCTGTTTCGTTATTTACCATCATAATGCTTGCGAGAAGAACCCCATCGGCTTCCTTTTCAAGCATTTCCATATCAAGCTCGCCGCCTGCGGTGGGGATGCGAACAATTTTAAAGCCTTCATTTTCAAGCTTTTTCATGGGATTTTCGATTGAAGGATGTTCGCCCTCGGTTGTGATTATCTTGTTGGCTATTCTTCTCGATTTTGCATAGACAGAGCCGAAAAGTGCAAGATTACTTGCCTCACTTCCGCTTGAGGTGAAGATAAGCTGTGAATCGCGCAGAGAACGTACTCCCAGCGCTTCTCCTATGCTTTTTCTTGCCTCTCGCAAAATTTTTTCGGCTTCAAGACCTGCAGAGTGGAGAGAAGATGGATTCCCATAGCAATCCATTGCCGCCTTCATTGAGTCCTTAACCGATTCTGTCAGGGCTGTGGTGGCGCTGTTGTCAAAATATATCTCTTTCATTACTTAAATTCAAACTCCGTGATGGCTTTTTCGATATCCTCGAGATGGCTTTCGTAAAGGTCTGCTTTTGCGGTATATGTAAAGGTATAGAAAAGGCTTCCGTTTGCGGTGAGGATTTGCATCATTTTATAGCTTTCACCGTCGATATCTGCGCTGAAAATATATTTGAATGCCGCTCTTTCACCGAAAATGACATTTGATTCGTTATTTTCGGGAGCTTCAAGGAGTTCGAAATTTTTAAAGGTTTCCTTGTAGCTTGCCTCAAGAGTTGTCCAATAATCGTTTATGCTCATAAGCTCACTTGATGGGTAGAGAGAGCTTACTGTCATGTTGGATTTATCGGTGTTTGAATAGTATGCGCCGAAAATGCCATTATTTTCGGTTGGAACCCATCCGCCCGGAACGAAAAAGTTATATGAAACATCGCCCGAGGAGACAAGCTGCATACCGTCCGGAATATCCACATTGTTTCCCGAGCAGGAAGCTGTGAAAAGAAGAATAGAAATAAGAATTAAGGAACAAATTATTTTTTTCATTTTTAAACCTCTCTGTTTTTGATTTAAACCTTTCTGCTTTTGATCTTCAGCATGGCATCAGCTGCCGAAAGAACTGCGATTTTTCCGCTTTCATATGTAAGACCGCCTTGGAGATATGCGGTATAGGGGGGGCGTAGCGGACCGTCTGCGCTGATCTCAATTGAAGAGCCTTGGGTAAATGCGCCTGCCGCCATTATGACCTCATCTTGGTAGCCCGGCATTGCCCACGGAACGGGAGCAACGAAGGAATCTACAGGTGAACCTGACTGGATTCCCCGGCAGAAAGCGATCAGCTCTTCGGGAGAGCCTGTTATTATCTGCTGGATGATATCGCTTCTCACCTCATCCCAGCCCGGCTCAACCTCATAACCGAGCTTTTCAAAGATGTATGCGGCGAGATGTGCGGTTTTCAGTGCCGCAGAAACTGTATGCGGTGCATAGAAAAGTCCTTTATAAAATGATTTGTTAAGACCGAGAGTTGCCCCGACCTCGCATCCCGTGCCGACGCTTGTGAGACGGTAGGAAGCAAGCTCAACAGCCCTTGCCTTTCCTGCAATATATCCGCCTGCCTCTGCCATTCCGCCGCCGGGATTTTTGATAAGAGAGCCGATAACAAGGTCTGCTCCGAGTGCCGTTGGTTCAAGCTCCTCAACAAATTCACCGTAGCAGTTGTCAACAACAACATAGGTTTTGGGTGAAATTTCATGAACGAGGGCTGCAAGCTCACCTATCTCGGCAACAGTCAGCGTTCTGCGGTTAAGATATCCCTTTGAACGCTGAACCCAAACCACCTTTATCTTTACACCGTGATTTTTGAGGCTTTTTTCGATTTCGGGAAGATCAAGCCTGCCGTCCTTCATCTCGATCTGCTCATATTCAATTCCGAAATCACGAAGAGAACCGTTGCCCGCCTCGCCTGCAATTCCGATGACCTCTTCAAGGGTGTCATAAGGCTTTCCCGCTGCCGAGAGCATTATGTCGCCCGGGCGAAGAAGACCAAACATTCCGATGGTGAGGGCATGAGTGCCGTTTACGATATTATGGCGAACGAAAGCCTTTTCCGCACCCATAACGTCTGCCCAGATCTCATCAAGGGTGTCTCTGCCCTTGTCATCATATCCGTATCCGCTTGTGGGATTGAACATAACATCTGAAACTCGGTGCTCCATAAAGGCTTCCATTATCTTGTTAGTATTTTTGAATGAAAGCTCGTCAATTCGCTTGAAATGCTCAGCCAAAGCCTTTTCCGCATCCGAAGCGAGTGCGAGGATTTTTTCCGAAAACTGCATTTTGGGGTAAATATCCTTTCGATTTACATATAGAAAAATTTTTTATAAAGCTCTGCGCTCATTTCATCCTTGCTTGAAATGAAGCTGATCCTTCCCTCGGTGTTATTTTCATTTTTCAGCCCCGCCGCCTCGATTCTGCGAAGGGCTTCCTTTGCGGTGCCCATGCCGCCGTCAAAAATTTTGACACCCGGAAGAGCTTCGCTTATAAGAGAAGCGGAAAAGGGATAATGAGTGCATCCGAGAACAACGGAATCAACATCTCCAAATGGCGCAAGAAGCTCGGAAAGATAATTTTTTATTTCTGATGAATATGGGTCTCCTGCCTCGATAAGCTCCGCAAGACGGGGGCAGGGCAGGGGGATTATTTTTGCTCTTTTTTCATATTCCTCTGTAAGAAATGCAAATTTTGACTGTGATATGGTAACGGGAGTTGCCATTACGAGCACCTGTGAGCTGCCATCGGTTTTGCCGAGAACAGTTTCTCCGTAAATTACGGCTGGCTTTATCGCAGGCTCGATACCCACTATCGGAATATGGGGGTATTGCTCCCGAAGAAGCCTTACAGCCGCGCCCGTTGCCGTATTGCAGGCAACTACGATGGCTTTTGCGCCCATTGAAAGGAGCTTGTGAAATGCGGAAAAGGCAAGCTCTCTTACCCCATCCGTGCTTTTATCCCCATATGGAGCGTTTGCGGAATCTCCGTAATATATAATATTTTCATTTGGTGCGATCTTGGCAAGCTCACGGAGCACGCTGACTCCGCCAACTCCCGAATCAAAAACGCCGATGGGTTTTTCTCTATCAATCATTTTTTAATCCTTAAAGCTTAAAAAGCGTTCACGATATCCTTAAATCTGTTCCCTCTGACTTCAAAATTGGGGAATGCATCAAAGCTGGCACAAGCGGGGGAGAGAAGCACCGTGTCACCCGACTTTGCCGCTTCACGTGCCGCATTTACCGCATCATCGAAGCTGCTTTTCTCGATCATTTCGAGTCCGCTTTCCGAAAAGAGCGGGCAAGCTAAAATAGCTTCCTTTATTTTTTCAGCCGTTGCACCGGTGAGGATGACCTTTTTTGCTCTTTTGCAAAGAGCGTCGGCAAGAGGCTCAAAGGGAATCTTTTTGTCATAGCCGCCGCAGATGATTATAGGCTTTTCGCTAAGTGCCGAAAGTGCCGCCGCAGTTCTTGTGGGGCTTGAATCGATTGAGCTGTTGTAGTATTTTACGCCGTCAAGCTTGCGGACAAATTCAAGTCTGTGAGCAACGCCGCCGAAGGTGGTTGCCACCTCATAAATGCTTTCGCTCGAAACAAGGTCTCTTGTTATCGAGATCGCCGCCATGTAATTCTCAACATTGTGTTTGCCGGGAAGCTTGATATCGGAAATTTTCAGTATTTTTTCCTCGTTTTCTCCATCACTGAAGGTGATATATCCTTCTTTTTCAAAAATGGTGCTTGCATTTATCTTTTTGTGTGTAATTTCCTTAAAATCTGTTTTTGAGGATGAGAAAAATGTAACGTGGATATCTGAATTTCTGCCGATCTCCGCTGTTATCTCGTTATCTGAATTTACCGTTATGTGAGAGATGGGGGAATGGCGGCAGATGTTGCATTTTGCCTCTATATATTCATCCATGTCGGTGTGCCAATCCAGGTGATTTGGCGTTATATTTGTCATAATGGCTCTTGCAGGTGAGCGGCGCATGGTTGAAAGCTGGAAGCTTGAAAGCTCGACCACCGCAAAATCGTCGCTTGTCATTTCATCAACGTGAGGGAGAAGGGGCGCACCGATGTTTCCGCCCACAAAAACCTTGCCGCGTCCTTTTTTCTTTAGTTCCGCTTCGAGAATTTTGTATGTAAGGGTAGTGGTGGTGGTTTTTCCATCGCTTCCCGTAATTGCAAGCAAAGCGGCAGGGGTAAGCTCAAAGAAAAGCTCCATTTCGGATGTCAGTACAGCACCTTTTTCTATGGCACTTTTTATCTGAGGCAGGTCCGGACGTATGCCGGGGGCGCGGAATATCATATCCTCGTCAATGTTTTCCAAATATTCGTCTCCGAGAATCAGCTCAACTCCTTTTTTGGTCAGTTCATCCGCAAGGGGCATAAGCTGCTCATAGCTTTTTCTGTCCCTTGCTGTGAGCTTTGCACCTCGCATAAGAAGCCAGTCTATAAGAGGTCTGTTGGAAATGCCGATGCCAAGGACGGTTATTCTTCCGTTTTTGATTATCCTGTCAAGCTCTGTTCTCAGATTCATGCCTTGCCTCCAAAAAAAGTATTATCTTTACTATTATATAACAGAATAGCGTTTTTTGCAAGTGTTTTGTTGATTTTTTTGGCTTGCTGATAAATCTTAAACAAAAATACGGTCGATCCACCATTTTGGTAGACCGACCGTATAATCATTTGATTTCTTTAGCTTTGAAAAGATTATATACTTCGTTTCTCGAAAGTGTATCCGGTTTTGCCATAAGCTCTGCGGCTTTTCCTGCGCTTCCAAATGTATTGTTTCCTGTCCAGGTCATAATATATGTAACCTTCATTCCGTCACTATACATTTTTTGAATGTCATTCCATGTTTCAATGGAGTCAAGGCTTCCGTTCGAGCCGCCGTATTCGGTAATTGCGGCGGGCATTCCGTGTGCCATCATCTTTTTATATGCGCCCTTGCTGTGTCCGATCTCATATTCACCTTTTGAGTACCAATCAAGTCCCGTCATATCAACATATTCGTCTCCCGGGTAGGAATAATCAACATCAACGAGGCTGCCTGTATCGTTATTTGGCGAATAGACCCAAAGAAGATTGGTAAGACCAAGCTCTTTTTCATAGTAGTTATAAACATACTTCCAAAGAGCAATGAAATTTTTAGCGGGAACTTTATAGCCGTTTTCTTGTGTGAGACACCACCAGAACCAGCCGCCGTTCATTTCATGGAATGGTCTCCAAAGGACGGGAATATCATTATTTCCAAGCTCTCGGAGAAAATCTGCATCAACATCAAGCTCTTTTTTGAACTGCCGGTTGAGGGAACTTCCCTCGCGAAGAAGCTCGTCCCAGATCTCGGCTTGACCGAGATATCCTCTGCAAAGCCCTCTTTCTGTCCAATTTCCGGTAGGATTCTGAAAATGAGAGCTTGCGGTAATTATTCCGCCGTCGCGGCAATAATCTATGAGAGCTTTTAGAAATTCGGTTCTGTAAGAATCGGAGCAAGACATGAGCGGAATTCCGTAGCAGGCGATATCCATTCCGAGAATGGACGGATATTCGCCCGAGCTGCTCTTGAAGCTGTTTTGAATATCGAGTGCGGTTTTATTTGGGGATATTTCTTCACCAACAAGAATTTTTCCGTTGTCATTATAAATATCGGTAAGGACTGACATGAGAGTTTCTTTATCGTATCTGACCTCGGTGCAGTAAGGCTCTGTTATATTTACCGCTTCTTTAACGAAGTCTTTTTCCTTAGCAGTTCCCGAAACATATTTCAGATACTGACTGCTTGCCGTGCGCAGTGTAGTTCCCACAGCATCAGTATAAAAGGTGGTTTCCACACCCGTGTCTTTATGCTTTACGGTTATAAAGCCTCTGAAAACGTTGTTTCTGAGCGCACGCTGCGCAAAAACTGAATTTTCGCCTTCAAAACCGACAATGGTAACTGCAAACGACTCTTTTCCGTCTATTGGCGGTCCCAATGTAAGCCCGACCTTCTCGCCGTCTTTATAGACCGACACTTTTTTATAGGAGTCATATTCAAAATTGAAGTCATCAAGGGCATATTCTCTGCTCCCAACTATCGCCCCAACCTCTACAATCTCTGTATTTGAGCAAAGCTCTGTTGTGTCATATTCAAATATAGAGCGCAGACCTTTATAATCCTTAATTCTGACGCTCCAGCCTTCAAAGGACAGTATCGGCTTTGCATATAGAGAGAGCGATCTCTCTATCGGCTTTAAATTATCATAAGGAATTGTGCAGTTTTTATCCGAATAAATGGTATATACCTTGCCGTTATATTCAAAAACCTGCTCTCTGAAAAAAGCTCCTTCCACACATTTCAAGCTTTTATACAGGTGGCTGCCGATATATATATTTACATCGAGATTTGTATTGCTATCCACGAAGGTATATCCGTTTGAAATTGCAAAGCTTTCGGCAAGGGTTCCTGTTGTTCCGTGAATTTCCAGAAGCCCCGTCGGAAGCCCGTTTTTATTTATTTCAAGAACATTGTCATTCAAATTGACCTTTTTAATTGCTGTGTCCGCAAGAATATACTCCGATATCCTTTCCACATTGCGCAGGTCTGCCATTCCCTCTGTCCTCTGCCCGTTTTCTATATATATGGTATGAAGCGAGGAACAGCCGAGAAAAGCATTGTTGTCTATTTTATAGACCTTTTCGGTTATAACGACCTCTTCAAGATTCTTATAGTTTTTAAAAGCGTTATTTGAAATCTTTGAAAAATTACCGTCAAGAACAACCTTTTTGATTTTGTCGGAATGCTCATACCAGCTTCCGCTAAAGCCTGGCTGCCCCGTGCCGGTTTCGTTATAATCGGCGGTCTTGCTGATGATGGTGAGAACGCCGCTTTCGGTGTTGAGAGTCCAATCATTATTGACTATACGCTTTCCGTTATAGTACCAATCAAAATGTCCGCTTATGCTTTCGGCAAAAATACCAACCGAAAACAATAATGAAATCAGAATGAATGAGATTACTGTGAGAATGGGCTTGGATCTACTGAACATAAGCGGTTACCTCTCAAAAATATATTTTATTTATTGGGATCAAGGTATTTCCAGTATGCGGCAAGATAATTTATTCCCGACCATACGGTAAAGAATGTCATTGCCGCCATTGAGATATAGGTCAGAATATGATAATTAGTCCATCCGGGGTTTGCGATAAGATCGATAATTTCAAAAATCACAGGCTCAAGGAATGCGCTGACGATATAAATTATCTGAGTTACGGTTTTGATCTTGCCAAGCATATTTGCCGCAACAACGATTCCCGCAGAGCTTGAAACAACGAGCCTTATAGAGGTAACGGCAAGCTCGCGCATAATGACGATAAGGGTGGTTATCATGCAGAAAAACTGAAGATATCCCGTGAACTTATAGGAAAGTACCACAAGGGTCGAAATGACCATGAATTTATCTGCCAGAGGGTCGAGAAATTTACCGAAATCTGTTATGAGATTGTGTTTTCTTGCAATTTTTCCGTCCAGCATATCGGTAAGGGCGGTTGCTCCGAAGATCGCCGCACAAAGAACGCCCGAAAGGATAGTTCCAAGGGGAAGGAGCATAACTATTATTATTACCGGAACCATAATGAGACGAATCACCGTCAGTTTATTGGGAAGATTCATTTTTTACCTCCAAATCACGCAAGAGCATGACCGATAAGGTCATAATCCTCTGCTGAATCAATTTTAATATCTACAAAGCTGCCCGATTTTATCTTTTTTTCGCTTGTGAAGAAGATCTTTCCGTCGATCTCGGGTGCATCCATATAGGATCTGCCGTAATATGTCTCGGAAACAACATCAAAATCCTCGCAAAGAACCTTTATAACCTTGCCTACAAGCTTTTCGTTTCTTTCTGCGTCGATGACCATCTGCTGTCCCATGAGGATATCGCATCTGTCCTGCTTTATCTGCTCGTCGATCTGAT
>CAYPKQ010000063.1:0-12098 GCA_964411355.1 uncultured Lachnospiraceae bacterium | reverse complement strand
ATCATTTGAAAATCACGATTATTTCACGTCTTTTGAGGGACGTCGAGGTCGCCGTACCATACAAAAATTCGTTATCGCCTGTTCGCTAAATTACTGTTTATAGTGTGACAATATTGCGATTACTATTGGCGTTCAATCCGGAGTTTCGGGATAAATATAGTAATACTTGGCATTATATTCTTTTGCTTCTTTATTATAGACCACCTCGCTTCTGTTTTTAAATAAAAACTGCGAAATGGCATAAACATCTATCCAGATCTGATTATATCCGTCCTTTTGCTCGGGCGAGAAGATCAGCTCAATACCAAAATGAAGATGGGGAGTGTCGATATTATTAGTATTTTCCTTTGCGCTGTAGCCTGTCATTCCAAGATAACCGATAACCTCACCCGCATTTACTGTTTTTCCTTCATAAATGTCGTTATATGGGTGATCCTTTCGCAGATGGGCATAGTAATAATATCTCATTCCGTCAAAGCTTCGTATTCCTATTCGCCATCCACCGTACTGATTCCAGCCGACCGCTTCAACTCTTCCACTTTCAATGGCAATTATAGGCGTTCCGACGCTTCCGAGCATATCGTGTCCAAGATGTGAGCGCTTGTAGCCATAAGATCTTGAAGCACCGAAATCGTCATAATCTCTATAATAATATCCTGCGGCAATGGGCGAAAAAACGCGAAGTCCATAGCCGCTTTCTTGCTCTCCACCCGGAGTAATTTTCGTATATTCTCCAACAAAGCCGGAAAGCAAAGCACCATATGCTGTAAGATAATATTTATAAAGCTTGTTTTCGGTCATTTTTTCCGAAAGTGAATAAATCTCGCTTCCAATATTTGTCAGTGCACCTTTTTTGTAGCTTTTGAAGCTGCCGTAATTCTTTGCCGCAAGATAGGCAAGAGAACGGTAGAGGGGAATATGGCTGTCTGTTTCGTGAGTTGAAATATCAAGCGCAAGCGCTTCGTCGAGAGCAACTTTAGGAACTGAAAATTCAACCCATTTTATGCCTTCGGAGCTTGTCGAAACTGTTGTCTCCCGGGTTTTTTCGATTATGTGCTCTCCCGTCAAAAGAGATGAAACGATAATTGCTAAAATAAGAGCAGAATATATTGCTTTTTTCATTAAAAATCCTCTCCGAAAAAATAAATATACGAAAAAATGTGAATATTCAGAAAAAATATTCATTTTGTGATTGACTTTTTATTAAAAATAATATACAATATATAATAGTGTTTTTTGAAAGGACAGAAGTACATGGCAGTAAGAATTTCAAGAAGAGAAGCCCGTGAGCATCTGGTTGGGCTTTTATATGAAACCGAATTTCGTGCAGACGAGGAGAAGGAGATCATTTTTGAAAGCTCTTCGGAATCACGTGAAATACCAAAGGACAAATTTATAAAGAAAACTTATTTTGAAATATGCGAAAAGAGGGAAGAGATAGATGCCCTCATCGCAAAGCATTCTGTTGGCTGGAAGACCGAGAGACTTACAAGAGTTTCAAGAGCTATTTTGCGCCTTGCGGTTTACGAGCTTGCTTTTGCCGATGACATTCCGTCGAGAGTCACCATCAACGAGGCTGTTGAGCTTACCAAAATATTTGATGACGAAAAGGCAAAAGCATTTATAAACGGTATTCTTAACTCGGTTAAAAACGATGTCGGTGAAAAGGAATGACAGAGAGCGAGCTTTGCTTTGTCGGCATCGACACGAGCAACTATACGACCTCTGTTGCAATAGCCGACGGTAAGGGTGAAATTATAGCAAATCTTAAGCAGCTTCTTCCCGTAAAGCAGGGGGAGAGGGGACTGAGACAGAGTGATGCTGTTTTTGCTCATGTGAAAAATCTTCCGTCCTTGCTCTCTGAAGCGGGGAAGGTGCTCGCAGGTAAAAAAATAGCGGCGGTGGGGTATTCTTCAAAGCCGAGAGATGCGGAGGATTCCTATATGCCTTGCTTCCTTGTGGGGCAAAATGCGGCTTGCTCCATGGCGGCGGCTTCAAATGCACCTATCTTTGATTTTTCCCACCAAAGCGGACATATTATGGCGGCACTTTATTCCTCGGGAGGTTTGAATCTGCTTAAAAGCGAGGCTTTTGCGGCTTTTCATGTTTCGGGAGGAACAACAGAGATTCTCTTGGTAAGACCTTCTGCAGATTCTTTTGCGGTTACGCTTGTGGGCGGAACCGAGGACCTTAATTTGGGGCAGGTTATTGACCGCGCGGGAGTGAGCATGGGACTCCATTTCCCCAGCGGACGCGAAATGGAAGCTCTTGCTCTTGAAAATACCAAAAAGATCCCGAAATTCAAGATCTCCGTAAAGGGACTTTCCTGCAATGCGTCGGGAATGGAGAATCAAGCCGCAAGGCTCTACCGTGAGAGTGAGGATAAAGCACTTGTCAGTGCTTCGGTTTTTGATTTTGTGGGCAGAACTCTCCTTTCGCTTACCGAAAATCTTACAGAAAAATACGGCGAGATGCCAATCGTATATTCGGGCGGGGTTATGAGCAACTCTATAATAAAGAATATGCTTCGCGCGAGAAAAAATACATTCTTTGCCGAGCCTGTTTTTTCATCCGACAATGCGGCGGGAGCGGCATTGCTTTGCAGAAAAAAATATCTCTCCGAGGTGACATATCGAAATGAATCCGTATAAAAAGGTGATTGTTACAGTAGCTCAGCTCAATGGATATGCCAAGACATTGCTTGAGAGCGACGAATTTATTTCGGATATATACGTTAGAGGTGAGCTGTCAAATTTTAAGATATATTCATCGGGACATCTTTATTTTTCGCTTAAGGACGAAAAGGCGGCGATCGCAGGTGTTATGTGGCGTTCTTATGCCGCAAAGCTTCCATTTGTTCCGAAAGACGGACTTAAGGTCGTTGCCCATGGCAGAATCTCTCTTTATGAGGATTCGGGCAGATATCAGATCATCGTAGATGATCTTCAGCCGGACGGAATCGGCTCTCTTTATTATGCATATGAGCAGCTTAAAGCGAAGCTCGGTGAAGAGGGGCTTTTTGATGAAAGATATAAAAAGCCGCTTCCCGGATATCCGATGCGTGTCGGAATAATCACCTCACCCATGGGTGCAGCCATCAGAGATATGACGAGGATCATCGGCAGAAGATTTCCCATTGCCGAAATGCTGCTCTATCCCTCGCTTGTGCAGGGAACGGGTGCGGCGGCACAGCTCTCTTCCGGAATCAGATATTTCAACGAAAAAGGAAATGTTGACGTTATCATCATAGGCAGAGGCGGCGGGTCGATCGAGGATCTTTGGGAGTTTAATAATGAGGCTCTCGCAAGAGAGGTCTTTGCTTCAAAGATACCGGTCATTTCTGCTGTTGGACATGAAAGTGATTTTACCATATGCGATTTTGTGGCAGACGTAAGGGCATCCACGCCTTCTGCCGCGGCGGAGCTTGCAGTTCCGGATGTGGCGGAGCTTTATATGAGACTTGAAAACGCCAAAAAGAAGCTTTATCTTCTTGCTTCTGCCGAGGTGGAAAGCAGAAGGAAAAAATTGACCGTGCTTGCCTCTTCTCCTTTTTTGCGTTCTCCCATGAATTTTATCGATACAAAAAGAATGAAGGTAACACAGCTTCTTGAGCGGCTTGATGGAAATTTCGGCAGGATCTTTGAGCGAAAAAAGGCGCTTTATAAGGAAAAAGTAACTGCCCTGGAAGCCCTCAGCCCTCTTGCGGTGCTTTCGAGAGGATACGGCGTAAGCTACGATGATAAGGGCAGGATATTGAAAAGCGTCGAGGGCTTGAAAAAGGGCGATATCATTCGTAATGTGCTCCATGACGGAGAGATAAAGGCAACTGTTACCGATATAATAAAAGAGGAAAAATAAATGGCAGAAAATAAAAAGAATTTTGAGGGATCAATGCTTCGCCTTGAAGAGATAGTAAGAAGCCTTGAAAACGGCAGTGCCGATCTTGACAGTGCGCTTGCACTCTATGAAGAGGGCGTTAAGCTTGTGCGAAATTGCGGCGGAATGCTTGACGAAGCAGAGAAAAAGATCAAGATACTGCAGAAGGATGAGAGCGGCGAGCTTGCTCCGAGGGATTTTAATGCAGAAGATGAATGATAGATTTGAGGAGCTTTTTTCTTCGATGAAAAGGGCTGCTTCTCTTGTCGAGGATTACCTTATGAGTACCTTTGGCGATGAGGATGTGGATATAAAAAGTGTCGAGGATTCGATGAAATACAGCCTTTTTGCGTCCGGTAAGCGCATAAGACCCTATCTTGCGCTTGAAATATGCAAGCTTTTTGGGGGCGAGGTGAAATCTGCTTTGCCCTTTGCGGCGGCACTTGAAATGATACACACCTTTTCGCTTATCCATGATGATCTGCCTTCTATGGATAATGATTCGATGCGCCGCGGAAAGCCGACAAATCATATTGCTTTCGGTGAGGCAACCGCACTTCTTGCGGGGGATGCGTTGGCACTCAAAGCATTTGGCGTTGCGGCGGAAAATCCTTATGTGGATAGTAAATTTGTGCTTATGGCAGTTAGGGCATTGTCCGAAGCTGCGGCAGAGCGCGGAATGGTTGGCGGACAGATAATGGATATGAGTGGCGAGAAAACAAGCCTTAGCTTTGATGAGCTGAAAAAGCTTCAAGCCCTTAAAACAGGATCCCTTATTGAGGTTTCGGTAAGGATTGGTGCATATGCAGCGGGAATTATGGATAATGACAAACGAATGAATGATGCTCTAAGCTATGCAAGAGGCATTGGACTTGCTTTTCAGATAAAGGATGATATTCTTGACGTTATAGGCGATTCGGAAGTTCTCGGAAAGCCCATCGGAAGTGATGCGGAAAATAAAAAGAGCACTTTTCTTACCTATATGAGCCTTGAAGAGGCGAAAAAATACGCTTTTTCTCTCACAGAGGAGGCGAAAAATGCTATATCGGCTTATGAAGGCTCGGAAAATCTTATTGCACTTGCAGATTATTTGCTCATAAGGGAATCATGATGAGAGCGGATGTTTATCTTGCGCAAAACGGCTATACAAAAAGCAGAAGTGCGGCAAAAGAGCTTATAGAGGGCGGCAAAGTTACTTTTGACGGTAAGGTCTTGAAAAAGCCATCGGATGAGGTGGATGAAAATATTGACCACAAAATTGAGGTCGTAAAGGAAAAATACGTTTGCCGCGGTGCACTGAAGCTTGAAGGAGCTCTTGATAATTTTAATATTGACCCGAGCGGAAAAATATGTATTGATATCGGAGCATCCACAGGAGGATTTACCGATCTGCTTCTGAGAAGAGGAGCAAAAAAGGTTTTTGCGGTGGATTCGGGTCACGGTCAGCTTGATCCTTCACTTCTCACGGACGAAAGAGTGGTCAACATAGAAGGATACAACGCAAGATATTTAAATAAAAATGATTTTCCATTTTGTTTTGATATGGCTGTGATGGATGTTTCATTTATATCGCAGACATATATACATATGGGAATTTCCGATGTTTTATCGGACATGGGCATACTTATTTCTCTGATAAAGCCCCAATTTGAAGCGGGCAGAGCCGCAGTTGGAAAAGGCGGGATCGTCAAGAAAAAAGAGGATAGGGAAGCCTCAATTTTAAAAGTGGTTGAAAGTGCGGCGAAATGTGGGCTTTTTTGCCTTGATGTTATGCGCTCGCCCATTGATGGCGGTGACGGAAACATTGAATATCTTGCACTCTTCAAAAAGGATGCAATAGATAGCACTTTTGACAGAGCAAAAATTCATGCTCTTATTAAAAACGAAGGGAGGGGATAGAATGAGCCTTAAAAAGATCGGACTTGTGACAAATTTTAATATCAAAGAAAAATCCGAGGCGGCAACGAAGGTTTCTGCATTCCTTTCAAAATATCCTTGCTCGCTTTATGCAAGTGAGCTTATGATGGAAAAGGTGAAGAGAAACGAAGCACTTGCATCGAGACTTACTTTTATACCAAATTCTTCTCTTTACCGTGAAATGGACGTTATTGTCGTTCTTGGCGGTGACGGCTCGATACTGTCTGCCGCAAGATATTGTCTCTCTTCGGGGATTCCGATACTGGGAATTAATCTTGGCAGACTCGGCTATATGGCGGAGATGGAAGCGGATGAGACAGAGATGCTCTCAAAGCTCTTTGAGGAGAATTACAGGATAGAAGAGCGATCTATGATCGATGTTTCTGTTTACAGAAAAGGTAAGCAGCTTGTTAACCGCGCTTCAGTGCTGAACGATGCGGTCATCTCCAACGGCTCAATTGCTCGAATGGTCGATCTTGAGCTTTCGGAGGGAGAAACGCTTGTTACCTCATACAGAGCAGACGGACTTATCTTTTCAACCCCTACAGGATCAACAGCTTATTCAATGTCTGCCGGCGGACCCGTTATTGACCCCTCGATGAAGTGTATATGCGTAACGCCTATTTGCTCGCATAATCTCTCTGCAAGACCTATTATTTTTTCGGATGATGCGGTACTTTCGGTGCGCAATATATGCGAGAGAGAAAAAAGTCTTTATCTTACCCTTGACGGTAAGGTCAATTTTGAGATTTATAAAGGTGATACGGTCAGAATAAAGCGATCTGAATCGGTAGCAAAGCTTATAAAGCTGAAGGAGCGCGGATTTTATAATACGCTTCATTCAAAAATGCACATATAATTATTATTGAAAGGAAATATATAAAATGAAATCTGCAAGACAGGAAAAAATTTTGGAGCTTATCTTAAGATACGAGATCGAAACACAGGATGAGCTTATCGAAAAGCTGAAGGTGGAGGGATTTGACGTAACTCAGGCAACAGCTTCAAGAGACATCAAGGAGCTCAAGCTCACAAAGACCCAGACAAATAAGGGCAAATACCGCTATATCCGTCCCATAACAGGTGAGAATGTAAGCGGTGTCGATTTCAATGCAGCTTTTGCGGCTTCAATAATCAGCGTTGAGGTTGGAGAAAATATCGTTGTTGTCAGAACATATCCCGGAATGGCAAATGCAGTTGCTATCGGCATTGACAATATAAGACACGCCGATATTCTCGGAAGCGTTGCGGGAGACGATACAATTCTTATCGTCACCAGAGCCAAGGAAATTGCAAACGGAATCTGCGATCAGGTAAAAACAATAATGCGTGTGATCTAAGGAGCAAAAATGCTTTCTTCACTTCATATAGAAAATATTGCGGTTATTAAAAGTCTCGATGTTGATTTCTCATGCGGATTTACTGCGCTTACAGGCGAAACAGGAGCGGGAAAATCAATAATTATCGACAGCATAAATATGCTTATGGGCGGCAAGATCCAGCGTGAGCTTATAAGAACAGGTGAGAAAAAAGCAACGGTTTGCGGTGTTTTTACCGATCTTTCTTCCGAGGCTCTCCAAAAGCTGTCGGAGCTTGGACTTGAAGCGGACGAGGATGGAGCGCTTATGCTGCAAAAGAGCATTACGGAGGATGGAAAATCCTCTGTCAAGCTGAATGGAAGAACGATAACTGCAGCCATACAAAAGGAGATAGCTTCATCCCTTATCAATATTCACGGGCAGAATGACAGTCTGCTTTTTCTCACAAAATCAAGCCATATTTCACTTCTCGATTCCTTTGCCGAAAACGGTGCTGTACTTGAAGACTATAAGAAGTGCTATGATGAATATACAGATATCGGCAGAAAGCTTGAGAATCTTGAGAGCGGAGATAAGGAAAAGAACAGACTTATCGAGATCTACCGTTTTCAGATAGGTGAGATAGACTCCTTGCGCCTGAAGGATGGTGAGGAGGATAAGCTGGAGGCTGAATGTACAAGACTACGCAATCTTGAAAAGATACAAAAGCAAACCTCTTTTGCCTACCGCGTGCTTCATTCCAGCGAAAAAAGCGCATCGGTAACATATCTGCTTGACAGAGCGGCGCAGTCTGTGCTTTCAATATCCGATGTTATCCCCGAGGCGGCGACACTTGCCGAAAAGCTGAAAAATTACAGATATGAGATAGAGGATATCGCCATGACGGTCGAGGGATTCTCCTCGGAAGGCTTTGAAGGTGACCCCACGGCACGTCTCAATAAGATAGAGGGCAGGCTTGATGCCATTGCAAAGCTCAAGAGAAAATACGGCTCAACCATTTCGGAAATTCTTGCTTTCAGAGATGAAATTTCAGAAAAGCTCGACATGATAGAGCAGTCGGATGATAAAATTGCGGAATATAAGGAAAAACTCGCTCTTATCAAAGCTCAAATGACCGAAAAGGCAGAAGAGGTGCGAAAAACGAGAAAGAGTGCTTCTGCTGTCCTTCGTGACAGAATAATGGACGTTCTTGTTTTCCTCGATATGCCAAAGGTGCGTTTTGACGTTAGCATAGCACCCACAGCGCCGAGATCAAACGGATTTGACGACGTTGAATTTCTCGTTGCCACAAATGCGGGAGAACCACTGAAGCCCATGATAAAAATAGCTTCGGGCGGTGAGCTTTCAAGAATAATGCTGGCAATGAAGAGCGTTCTTGCGGATAAGGATTCTATCGACACCTTGATCTTTGACGAGATAGATACGGGAATTTCGGGCGGAACATCTCGCAAGGTGGGCATTAAACTGAAGTCGATCTCAAAAGGTTCACAGGTCATTTGCGTTACTCATAGTGCGCAGATAGCTTCACTTGCCGATAGCCATTTTAAGATAGTGAAGACGGAAAATGAAGGCAGAGCCTTTACCGAGCTCAGTCTCCTTGACGGAGAGGGAAGGATAGAGGAAACGGCGAGAATACTCGGCGGAATAGAGGTTACCGAAACCCAGAGAAGAGCCGCTCTTGAAATGATTAGAGAAGGGGAAACTCTTACATGATAAAAAATAAGACCAATGCAATGCGCATCCTCGATGCCGCAGGCATAAAATACGAGATAATGGAATATATTCCCGACGAAAACGACCTTACGGGAACTCATATTGCCGCTCAGATAGGGCTTGCTCCCGAAATGGTGTTTAAGACCTTGGTGGCGCATGGGGATAAAACCGGATATGTTGTTTTCTGTATTCCGTCTTGCCGTGAAATCGACCTTAAAAAGGCCGCTTCGGTTACGGGAAATAAGAAAATTGAGATGGTTCATGTTAAAGATCTGCTTGCTCTTACGGGATATGTAAGAGGTGCTTGCTCTCCCGTGGGAATGAAAAAGAAATTTCCTACCTATATCGACAAAAGTGCCGAAAGCTTCGAAAAAATCACCGTCAGCGGAGGTATGAAGGGGGCACAGCTTCTTCTTTCGCCCATTGAACTCGTGTCTTTTGTTGAAGGAAATATTTGCGAGGTGACACGAGATGCTTGATTATATTTCCATAAGCCCTAATACCGGCGACGGTTTTAATCCGATTCTCATCGGTGCTATCGGAATTGCCTGTATTGTGGCGGTAGTCTACCTCGTTTTTTCGGGAAGAGGAAGAAAATAATAAAAAGCACTTGAAAAATCTCAAATAAAGTAGTATAATGATTAGTTGTTGAAAAATTGATCAAAAATATCGTTTTGAAAGGACAAATATGCTTAAACTTAAAAAGATTCTTGCGGAAAAGCTTCTCCTCGGAATAAATGCTCTTAATTCCGAATCGGGTCTTGATGCAGAGACTGTTGCAAATATGCTTGAATATCCCCCGGATGCGGCAATGGGAGATCTTGCGCTGCCTTGCTTCAAGCTCAGCAAATCGCTTCGCCGATCACCTATTCAGATAGCCGAAACACTTGCTTCATCTCTCCAAATTGAGCTTTTATCAAAGGTTGAGGCGGTAAACGGATATCTCAATATGTATATCGGAGATAAATTCTATTCCGATTGTGTAGTGACTGCTATTGAAAAGGGTGAAAAATACGGTGCACCCGAATTTGGAAAGGGAAAGACCGTTGTTCTCGATTATTCTTCCCCCAACGTTGCAAAGCCCTTCCACATAGGTCATCTTGGAACGACCGTTATCGGTCACTCCTTGAAGAAGCTCCATGAATTCGCAGGATACGACTGTGTTGGAATAAATTATCTTGGTGACTGGGGAACTCAGTTCGGTAAGCTTATCGTTGCATACCGTAAATGGGGTAGTAAAAATGAGGTTGAAGAGGGCGGAGTTGACAGGCTGGTTGAGCTTTATGTAAAATTCCATAACGAGGCGGAAAATGATAAGTCTCTTGAGGATGAAGCGAGAGCTGAATTTACAAAGCTTGAGCATGGAGATGAGGAAAATCTTGCTCTCTGGCGTTGGTTCGTTGACGTCAGCCTTGCAGAATATAAGCAGACCTATAAGCTGCTTGATATAGAATTTGACAGCTACAAGGGCGAGAGCTTCTATACCGATAAGATGCCTGCGCAGGTTCAGAAGCTTCGCGACAGCGGACTTCTTAAAATCGACGACGGTGCTTCTATCGTTGATCTTGAGAAATATAATATGCCTCCTTGCCTTATTCTTAAGCGTGATGGCTCAACTCTCTATCCTACCCGTGATATTGCGGCAGCGGTTTACAGAAAGAATGAGTATAAATTCGATAAGGCTATATATGTTACCTCTGCAGGACAGAGTCTCCATTTTGCCCAGTGGTTCAAGGTGGTTGAGCTTATGGGATATGATTGGTATGATCAGCTCGCTCATGTTCCTTACGGGACTGTTTCCATCAACGGCGCAAAGCTTGCCACAAGAACGGGAAATGTTATTCTTCTCCGTGACCTTTTTGCCCAAGCGATCGAAAAGGTTACCGACATAATCAACGAGAAGAACCCAAATCTTGAAAACAAGAAACAGGTTGCCGAGGATGTCGGTGTCGGTGCGATAATTTTCTATTATCTTTCAAACAACAGAATGCGTGATATCAACTTTATCATGGAGGATGCGCTGAGCTTTGACGGTAACACAGGACCTTATGTTCAGTACACTTATGCAAGAACCTGCTCCATCCTTCAGAAGAGTGCTCTTACAGAGGGCGAAAACAAGATTACTGCACCCGAGGAAAGAACTCTTATTTCTGTTCTTTCAAAATTTGAGGAAAAGGTAATAGAGGCGATAGAGGCATATGAGCCTTCGATCATAACAAGATATATTCTTGATGTTGCGGTTGCGTTCAACCAGTTCTATCATAACTGTCAGATACTCTCTGCCGAGGATGAGGACGTTCGTGCTACGAGAATCAGAATAACAAAGGCGGCAAATACCGTTCTCGGGAATGCCTTCTCACTTATCTGTCTTAAGAAAACTGAAAAAATATAAGAGGTAATAAAGATGTCAGGACATAGTAAATGGAATAATATCAAGCATAAAAAGGAAAAGACCGACGCCCAAAAGGCGAAAATATTTACAAAGATCGGTAAGGAAATGATCATTGCCATCAAGGCAGGCGGTCCCGATCCGGCTTCAAACTCCAAGCTTCGTGATCTTATCGCAAAGGCAAAGGCTAATAATGTTCCCAATGATAATATTGAGAGGACAATCAAAAAGGCTGCGGGACAGACCGATGTTGAATACGAGGAGCTTCGCTATGAGGGCTATGGACCTGCGGGTGTTGCCGTTATCGTAAATACAACAACCGATAACAGAAACAGAACCGCTTCCGAGGTGCGTCATTATTTCGATAAATTCGGCGGAAATCTCGGTCAGACAGGCTGCGTAAGCTATATGTTTGAAGAGAAAGGCGTTATTATCATCATGCGCGAGGAGGTTGACGAGGATGCTCTGATGGAAGCCGCTCTTGAAGCAGGCGCATCCGATTTCGTTGCTGACGAAGAGGTCTTTGAGATCTATACCGAAACGGATGATCTCGGCACTGTCAGAGAAGCACTTGAGGCAGCAGGATACACTATTGAGAGCGCAGAGGAGAGCATGATACCCTCAAATTATGTAACTCTTGATAATGAGGACGATATAAAGAAGATGAATCTTCTCCTTGAGCACCTCGAGGATAATGACGATGTTCAAGAGGTTTTCCATAACTGCGAAAACTGCGATTGATCTGGATTGATTTGAAAAATTATTAGAGGCCGAACCATTCGCTTTCTTAAAAGCTTTGGTTCAGCCTTTTTTAAAAAACAGCTCATTATATAAACAGTAATTTATCGGTGCGGTGATAAAACGCAAATCTGTAGGGGACGTCG
>CAYPKQ010000062.1:0-12204 GCA_964411355.1 uncultured Lachnospiraceae bacterium | reverse complement strand
CCACATCGCCAATCTTCTTTTCCGCTTCAAAATGCCAGATCGCCCCACGGTCAAGAGCAGGCTCGTCTATTCCTCTTGTCAGATTTGAGCCTACCTTTTCTCTTATAGTCTCAAGGGGTCTCTGAATACCGTCATAGATATTTTTTATAAGTCCGGGACCAAGCTCAACCGAAAGCGGCTCGCCCGTTGACACAACGATATCTCCACGTCCAACGCCGGCAGTTTCCTCATAGACCTGGATCGATGCCTTATCGCCATGCATTTCTATAATCTCACCGATAAGTCTCTTTTCACCAACACGGACAACGTCGAACATATTGGCTTCTCTCATGCCCTCTGCAACAACAAGCGGACCCGAGACCTTCAGTATTTTTCCAACAACCTCTTCCATAGCGGTCTTTACCTTTCTATGCTATTATTTATCATTTCCGAAAAGGATATCAGCTCCAACGGCACGAAGAGCCGCATCTCTGATATTCGCCATTCCGTAGCCCATGCTGCCATCTCTTCCCGGTACGGAAACTATCGCCGGCAGGGGCATATCCTTATATTTTTCGATCTCATCCTCGATCTGCTTTGCAATATTCTCTGTTACGAAAAGAACTGCAAATTCTCCGCTTTTAACGGTGTTTCGTAGTTTTGTTCGTGCTTCATCTGCAGAAGAAACATCAAAAACGGCAAAGCCGAGAGCCATAAAGCCGAGAACGCTGTCACGGTCTCCTATTATTCCTATCTTATACATAACCGAGCCTCACTCTCTCACGAATTTTCTCGCCCGAAAGTCCCGCACGCTTGCCTGCCAAGATTATGCGGAGATTTTTTACCTCATATTCCACAGCCACAAGATATGCGCAGAGAAGCGGGGCTCCAAAGGGGAGAGACTTGGTGCTCTTCACCTTTTTCATATAGATATCATCGCATCTTCTTTCGATCTCGGCAAGAGAAGATGTCCCATCATCCGAAAGGAATGATGAAAGCGAGCTGTATTCACTGCCGGAAAGCATCGCAGCAAGCTCATTTTCGCTCTTCGCCTCGAAAAGTCTCTTTTCATCAAGGATGCCGCCGGAAATCAAGGATCTCGAAAGCACATCACGCTCCGAAAATCCTCCGCCCATGCGGATGATTCTTACGCACATCATTATATTCGTCAGATCGATCTTCATTCTAACAAGCTCATATGCAAAGCCGTCACCCTCTTTTGCCGCAGAGAGCATATCACGGTAGCAAGCCTTATCGAGAATGATGTCGATAAGCTGCGGGTCGCCCGTTTTGGCATAAGCATGGAAGGCTTCTTCTGCCGCCTCGCTCATATTTTTGGGCAAAGCCGAGAAATCAAATTCCTTTGGCATGGAAAGAATGTTATCCACGGGAACTGTTCCGAATGAAAAGAGCATTTCGGAGCAGTCTGTTTCTCTGAAATGGCTTTTCAATGCCGCCTTTATATTATTGCAATCATATCCAAAGCGAAGAAATGACGCAATATTCTCGTTTGGAGAAATCTCGGCAATAAAGGAATATGCGTTTCCAAGATATGCGCTGAGCTTATCCGTGCTGCCATCAAAATTACCGATGGAGTCTATAAGAGCTTCGATATCCGACGCATCCTTTGCATTTATGGCACTCTCTGTTTTATCTGCACCAATGAGACGGTTTTCCGCCGCACGAACTCTTGCAGAAGCAAAGAGATAGTCGGTTTCTTTATTCTTCCTTATGCCCATTGCCCCTCTCCTTTCATCTTAATTATTTCTTATCCTCAAATGAGAAGAGCATGGTGCTTATCTCACCCTCAAGCCGCTCTCTGAGCTGTGCAAAAACAGTTTTGATCGAGCAATTACACTCAACACTTCCGAATCTGACTATAACTCCACCGTCAATATCGGCAGTATCCTCTGCCACAGTCAGTTTCTGAAGATCCTCACGGCTCATTTTTCCGATAACTATTCTTCCTACACCTTCAAGAATTGCATCGGAGAGCTTTTCTTTATCGTTTTTATTGAAAATCAGCTCATATTTTTCGGGAAGAAGCGCTTCCTCCTCACCGTAAAGAGCTATATTGGTTTTCTCGGTCTCCATCTGCATGAGAATAGCATCCGCAATAAAGCGGGCTACCACCTCGCAGTATTTTTCCTCGGGAAGATTCAGTATTTCCTTATATGCTGTCCTGAAAACCTTATCGGTAGCTTCTCTTCCGGCGGAAAGCAGAATATTTCTCTTCTGCATAGCCGCGCCGGATTTTGCCCTTGAAATAATGCTTTCCGCATCTCTCTGAGCCTTTTCCTCAAGCTCCGCCTTGATTTTTTCACACTCTGCGGAGGAAACAAACATTATCTCGGCGCATCTTTCCTGCGCTCTCGACATTATCGCCGCCGCATCTGCCTCTGCCTCGGAAATGATCTTGCCCGTTATCTTGTCAATACCGGTCATTATCAAATACTCCCCTTATGCTCCGGGTGTGAAGAAAAGAACGGGAAGAAGAGAAATGAGAAGTGCAAAAATTGCATATGTTTCAACAAGCGCAGCCGCTGTGATAGCCTTACCTACCTCATCGGGGTGCTTACCGATAAGGTTAATACCTGCTGCCGCTACTCTTGCCTGCTTAATAGCTGAGAAATATCCAACGATAGCGATAGGCATTGCCGCAAAGAAGAGGAATGCGCCCTCGCCAAGCGTAAGTGTTACGGGTGTTCCGAGAAGACCAAGCTTAAGAATAATTACGAAAGCTGTGATAAGACCGTAGATACCCTGTGTTCCGGGAAGAGCCTGAAGAATAAGTGCCTTACCGAACTTTGAAGGGTCCTCCATCATAAGACCTGTGCTGGCTTCACCAACCATACCAACGCCCTTTGCGCTTCCCATACCGGCAACGATAACGGCTACTGCCGCACCTGCAAGTGCAAGGTTATTACCTGTGAAAAGTCCTGCGAAAAATTCCATAAAAGTCATAATTTTTGTTCTCCTTTTAATTATTGTTCTGTTGTATATTTATCGGAAGGCTCTGTGGGCTTGAAGGGAGTTCCTCCGTCCTCGAAGAATTTTCCGAAAAATTCGATATATTGAAGCCTGCTGGTATGAACGAAAGTACCCAGCACATTGATAACGAGATTGAGCAGATGTCCAACGATGAAAACAAGTATCATCACAACAAAGCCGATGAAATTCGCTCCTCCCATCGTTCCCATGGTGTTGATAACCTGCGCAATTACGCTTGCGGCAAGTCCCAAGGCAAGGATTCTCGAATAGGAAAGAAGATCTGCCGCATAGTTCACCGCTCCATAAAGAGCAAGCAAGCCCTTTGCCAGCTTCATTATGATATTTTTTTCACGCCTGCCGCCCGTCAGCACGATTGATGCCACGCCTGCAAGAGCAACGTATTTTCCCCACGGATAAAGAACCATAAGTCCGATTCCCGCAAAGGTCAGCCACCAAGTTGCAATATCAAAAAATGCATCGAGCCATTGCCCTTTTTTGCAGAGAATATAGAACTGCACTGCCATTCCCGCAATGAGATGAACCGCTCCTATGGCAATGGACACAATGAGGAAGCTCATTGGGTCTGCCATTGGGTCAAAGAGCACTGCAGTCTGCATTGTGGTGCTTGCACCCTCAACACCTAACATATATTCGCTGAACGCTTGGGGCAGATTTCCGAAATAAGCTCCGAAAAGAACGCCCATTATCATCGACGATATTCCGCAATATCCGAACATAGCAAGGAAATTTCTCATTCCTTTGCGGGGGTTCAGCAGCTTCAGTGCGCCAAAGCAGCCTACCACCAAGATAAATCCGTATCCAACATCCGCAAACATAAGTCCGAAGATGATGAAATAGAAGATACTCATAATAAAAGTCGGATCATATGTGCCGTATCTGGGATAAGAATACATCCCAAGCACCCATTCAAAGGTTCTCGCAAAGAAATTATTGCGAAGGAGCACCGGAGGCTCTTCCTCCTCGCCCGGCTCTTCAATTTCAAAAGCACAACTGAATTTTGAAAGCGCTCCCGAAACTCTCTCCACCTCATTTTCGGGGATCCAACCGCATAGATTTACGCATTGCTCGGTTGTGGCAAGCTGTTTTTTTGCTCTTTCCGCCACAAGAGACGTGCTTTCCGCATCATAAAGTATCTCTACAAATTCAATGTCCTTTGCGAGCTCCTTTAGTCTGTTTTCAATATCGGAAATGCCCTTTTCAGCCGCTCCCATCGCCTTTTTTCTATCTGCGATCAGCTTTGAGGCACTTCCCGCCGAGCCCTCAAAAGGAACTCTCATCATTCCGATATTACCGAGCCTGCGCAAAGCCTCGTCGATTGCATCTACATGCGCTGTAAGCGCATAGCAAGCAACACTTTTGTCGCCGCCCACCCGCTTTAGTGCGGCTGCAACATCAAAAAGAACCTCTACAATTTTATCCTCTCCAACCGAGGGAGGGAGAGTTACGGGAATAGTCACCGTTTTTTCCGTTCCCTCATAATCAAAGGGAAGCTCATATAAAAACCAAGGCTCAAGAGTCGCAAGAGCCGCCTTTTCCTTTACAATAACGCTCTTAAGCTCGTTTTTCTTTTCGAGAAGCTCATCGGTTTCTCTGACCATAGCCACAGCCTTTGCATAGCTTCCGTCGCTTCTGAATTTATCGAGTCTGACCGATATTCTCGATGCCCCAAGCCCCTTTTTCCTCTCGCTGTATTTTGAGAGAGCTTTAAGGCATCGGGTAGCTCCTGCGATATTATTTTCGATCTCGGCAAAGCCGTGCTCACCAATCTCGGGGGGCGAGATATCTACATCAAGCTCACTTTGCTTTATCTCAACACACCGCAGTCGCATAAGGCGATGGAGAAGCTTATCCGCATCTCTTTTGTGAGCAAAAACGGAAAGCTTTTTCATTTTTACAACTGCCATATTTTTTCCTCTGATCCCTTCTTCAGGCTTCTATTATTTCCCAAACTATCTTTTTAACTGCCGAAAGAGTTTTCATATCGGCCTTTGAAAGAAGCTCATCCGCCTCCGCCCTTGCCTCGGCGATGCTCTTATCTATAAGCTCGTCTGATTTCTGACGCATAGCATCAAGCGTCCTCTTAAGCTCTTCGCCGGTACTCCTTTCGGTTTCGGCACGAAGATCCGCCGCATTCTTCTCCGCCGAAGATATCATAAGAGCGGCATTTTTTTCTGCTTCCGCAATAATAAGCCTCGCCTTTTCCTCGGCTTCCCTTATCATGGCTATTGCTTCCTTTGACATTTTTGTTCTCCTTTCGGGGTAAAATGCACCCGGCGAAAAATTCTTCGCCATTATAAATCTATACATATGATACCATATTTTTTCTTTGTTTTCAAGGCATATAAGTAAACTTTGTTTATTTTTACCACTGTTCATTTTTTAACAATCTTGTCCCTCTTCAAAAGGGCTTTTTTAAAGCCGTTCTTGCTCATCATAAATTCGTTGTCAATATCCCAAAAATGTACATTTTCCACATAAAAGAGATTTTCAGTTCCTCTTTTCAGCGACACCCGAAGAGAAACCTTTAAAAGTTTTTCTTTTTCCCGCTCTGCCTCGCAGAGCACCAGATAATTATACCTTTTGAAGAAAGCTGCGGAAAGGTTTCCTGTTTCCTTGACTCCCTCAAAAGCCTTTTTCGCAAGCTCTTCCAGCGTCTCTTTCCCACCCGCTGCCGCCGCCAGAACAACGTTCTCATAAAACCGAGTGATTTTATCCGGAACATCCTCGAATCCATCCATGTCTCGTGATATTCGCAAGATCTCTATTCCAAAATAGCGAACAGATTCACATTTTTCATCAAAACACATCAAAAACCTCACAAATGACCGTTGATATCATTTTATTATATGAATTTGTGGTTTTTTTATACCTTATTTTATAAAAAATGCCGCGCATGGTTATCATGCGCGGCAAAAAATTTAGTTATTTATTTTTATCCGAGTACTACGCCATCCCATGCGAGGTACTGAGCAAGAAGGATAGCATCATTGATATTGACTTCTCCATCAGCATAGCAATCTGCAGCGGCAATATCGAAGTTTTCGATATCAGTCCACTGTGCAAGGTACTGAGCAAGAGCAATTGCATCCTTAATATCAATTATACCATCGCTATAGATATCACCGATCATTACATCGGAAACAGTTATCTTACCTGATACAAGTCTGTATTCAAGTGCTTCAAGAGCCTCGTTTGCTACAATGTCATCGGGGCAAGAAACGCTTACTGCATAATCTCCTACGGGAGCATCCTCATTAACATTGAATACAAGTGTAAGGATTGTTCCGTCAGCAGCATAGTTTTCTGCGCTTACCCATGCAAAGAATGTAGAAGCCTTATCATAGTTGGGATCATCAAAATTAGATGTCACCTCGAAATCGGCACCGGCTTCGTAACCAACAAGAGTCATAACATCGGTGTTATAGTCGAACTCAAGAACCATTCCTGCAACACCGGGGTTGTTTTCGATGGCAACATCAACCTTAACCTGCTTGCCGGCAATAGCCTTTGCACCGCCAACCTTAAAGGTAAGAACCTTTTCTTCGGGAGCTGCTTCAACTGTTACAGTGCACTCTGCAGTCTCATCGCCTGATGCTGCTGTGATCGTTGCTGTACCTGCCTTTACTGCTGTTACAACACCATTTGAAACAGTTGCAACACTCTCATCGGAGGATGTCCATGTTACAGACTTATCTGTTGCATTCTCGGGAGCAACTGTTGCTACGAGAGTAAGGTTATCGCCCTCTGTGAGAGTTGCCTCTGTCTTGTCAAGGGTTACACCTGTTACGGGAACTACTGCTGCTTCAACTGTTATAGCACACTCTGCTGTTGCATCGCCTGCTTTTACTGTGATTGTTGCTGTACCAGCCTTTAATGCTGTTACAACGCCGTCTGCAACTGTTGCAACTGTATCATCGGAGGATGTCCATGTGAGAGTCTTATCTGTTGCGTCCTCGGGAGCTACTGTTGCTACAAGTGTAAGGCTGTCGCCCTCTGTGAGAGTTGCCTCAGTCTTGTCAAGAGTTATGCCTGTTACGGGTACTACTGCGGGAGCTGCTTCAACTGTAACGGATGCGAGAGTCTTATCGAAAGCTATCTCATCACCTGCTTCGCTTGTAACCATTGAACCATCAACAAAATCGAGAGCAATTGTTCCGGTTGCTGCATCTCCAACAGTTACTGTTGCTGTTGCGATCTTTGTTTTTTCGGAATCTTCTCTTCCAAGACCTCCAAGTACAGAGATCATCCAAGAATCACCAAAATCATCAACATTTACGCCGCTTTCACCGGTCACTGTAACACTAAGACCTGCGAATTCCTTTGCTACGGAAATTCCATATCCGTCATATGTACCGGAAAGGCTGATGGTGTACTCAAAGGTATCTCCTACTGCGACTGTTGTTGCTTCTGTTTCTGTGTAAAGCACGGCAGCTGTTGTAGGAACTACCACGGAAGCTGCCTCAACTGTAACGGAAGCGAGAGTCTTATCGAAAGCTATCTCATCACCTGCTTCGCTTGTAACCATTGAACCATCAACAAAATCGAGAGCAATTGTTCCGGTTGCTGCATCTCCAACAGTTACTGTTGCTGTTGCGATCTTTGTTTTTTCGGAATCTTCTCTTCCAAGACCTCCAAGTACAGAGATCATCCAAGAATCACCAAAATCATCAACATTTACGCCGCTTTCACCGGTCACTGTAACACTAAGACCTGCGAATTCCTTTGCTACGGAAATTCCATATCCGTCATATGTACCGGAAAGGCTGATGGTATACTCAAAGGTATCACCTGCCGAAACAGTTGTCTTGTCTGTTTCAGTGTAGAGAACAGCATCTGCACCACCTGCAAATACCGACATCGGTATCATCGAAAGCACGAGTACCAATGATAAGAGTGTGGAAAGAATTCTTTTCATTTGAACATTCTCCTTTAATTAAATAAATTTTGCTTTATTTCTATAGATGGCATAAAGCTTTGAAACATCAAGATAGTTAAAAGCTCCATCACCATTTATATCCGTATTTGTATATTCGGAAACGGTTGCCTTTTTGCGGTAGACCGCATAAAGCTTTGAAACATCCGCATAATTGAATTTTCCGTCTCCGTTTATATCGCCGGGAACTTGGTCTGTGATTTTTATACTTCCGTAATTATCCTCGATAATGCTCACCATATCACCGTGATCGTCAGTGATAAATACATTTTTCATCGAAAGCACCTTATCGCCAAGCTCAGCGTCCTTTGCAACAGAAACAGTTACTTCGGCAATTTCTGTTTTTTCCGAATCAACCTTTGCGCAACTTGGAATAACCGAGATTTTCCATGTTCCGTCATCCAGCTTGTCAGCATTTATATCCGCTTCTGCAGCCTTAATGTCGGTAACGGTCAGTCCAATCTGATTCGGAATAACAAAGGAATATCCTCCGTATGTTCCCGCAAGGTAGATCTTATAGCTAAACTTTGAGCCCTGAACAGCACTTTTTGGTGCTTCTGTATAGATATAAGCTTTTGTTGGAGCTTTTACCGCAACAGAACAGCTTGCCGTCTTATTTCCGTCCACTGTTGTCACAGTGATGGTCGCTGTTCCTGCCTTTTTAGCAGTTACAACACCGTTTTCAACCACCGCCACCTCTTCGTCGGAGGATTTCCATGTAACATTTTTGTTTGTTGCATCCTCGGGTGTTACTGTTGCCGCAAGAGCAAGAGTATCGCCCTCGGTAAGTGTTGCTTCTGTCTTGTCAAGGCTTACTCCGGTCACAGGAATAACCTTTGCTTTAACTGTAACAGCGCACTCTGCGGTCTTACCGCCAGCTGTTGCTGTAATTGTTGCTGTACCGGGCTTATTTGCTGTTACAACGCCGTTTGCAACACTCGCAACTTCATCATCGGAAGAAGCCCATGTTACAGTCTTATCCGTTGCATCCTCGGGTGTTACTGTTGCTAAGAGAAAGAGCATATCGCCCTCGGTAAGCGTTGCTTCTGTCTTATTAAGGCTTACTCCGGTCACAGGAATAACCTTTGCTTCAACTGTAATAGCGCACTCTGCGGTCTTGCCGCCCGCTGTTGCTGTAATTGTTGCTGTACCGGGCTTATTTGCTGTTACAACGCCATCCGCAACACTTGCGACCTCATCATCGGAAGATGTCCATGTTACAGTCTTATCCGTTGCATCCTCGGGTGTTACTGTTGCTAAGAGAGAGAGCATATCGCCCTCTGTGAGGGTTGCCTCTGTCTTATCAAGGGTCACGCCTGTTACGGAAACCACCGTGTCCTCTTTTTTGATCCATTCGGGATCTATATCCACAACAAGGCTGTATTTTTCTTTTGTATTCTCGGAAAAATAAGGAGTATCGTTAAACTCCAACAAAAACTTACCGTCTTTTTCTCTGAATCCGAAAATATTATATGTACTCTCGCTCGTACTGAAGGGGTTCGTCGGAGTGAGCACCTTTGTTGCTGCTTTAGCTATAGGATCATAAACATGGATCGAGTCCGGCATATTGAAGAAAAGGAAATCATCATACGCCACAAGATAAGTAAAGCAACCGGGCCAATAATATCCTTCCTCATTCACCATCCAATAAGTGCTTACATCCCATACAGGGTTTCCGTTATAAGTCTCAATACGCTGCTCGGTAAAATCAACATAATATATCTCATCTTCGACCAATGCAAAGCTCGATCTGCAATCGCGCCAGAAATATTCGTCAAATCTTGTGCTCGAAGGAGTAGTATCATAGTCATCGGCATCGTGCGTTTCCTTGAACACATCATAGGAGCAGAGGAAATTTGTATGCATGACTCTTCCCGAAACATCCCAAACGGGATCATCCCAGGTAACATCAACGTAATAATACTCACCGTCAATGACGAGAATATTCCAAATATGATTGAGGGTAGTCGAGCTGCAAAGATAACTCTCTATTCCAACGCACTTCAGAAGATAGGCATATAGCTCGGAATATCCTTGGCAAACCGCACTTTGGTTTATTACAACACCAAACGGTGTATATGATTCCTTGCCAACACCGGAATTGTTGAGATCGTAATCACAACGCAATATTATCCTGTCATGAAGCACAAGCGCTTTCTGAACATCAGTAAGATCATCATCAATGCCCTCAAGATAGCTCTCTATGCCGGCATCCCACATCGCCTTATATTCGTCGTAATCATCTTCTTCGACAAGGTATTCAAAGCTCATGGAAACCAAAAGATCGGTGCGCGAATTTTTCGCACAACCCTTCAGATTTACATGAAAACAATCGGTTACAGAATCCGAAAAGAAAACATACAGTTCCGAAAGCATACTCGCAGGGATCTTATAACTCGAAATATTGAGAGAGCTTTCATAATTCATTACCGCTTCTCTTATACGAGCCTCGAGTTCATCTGCGTCAAAATAACTCTCAAATATATCCTCACTGCTCTGCGGTGCGTAATACTCGAGAGACAGAAATTCCGAATCATCGGTAATAACATCCTCCGAATATACAGGGAAAGCAATGAAAACACAAAGCGCAAGAGCCACTGTGATGGCAGATATAAACGCTTTTTTCACTTTTCAACCTTCTTTCACGCATTAGATACATCAAATAAACACGAGCCTGAACATAATTATAAACCATTTTTTCTCATTTGTCAAGGATTTTAGCACTTTTTGTAATATATTCTTTCAAAATTTTTTTGTATTGTTTCCAAGAGGGCATTCTGCTTCCGAGCTCGTAATAAAATGCGGAAGAATGATTCGGCTGAAGGAAATGACAATATTCGTGCATTGCCACGTATAGGAGAGCCTCGTCGGGATAATCGCAAAGCGAAATATTAAGCCTTACAAGATTTTTGGAAGGGATACAATATCCCCATCTGCTCCTTCCCGTGCAAAGCTCGATCCTTGGCTTTTCATAATCCCCCTCGAAAAAAAGCGGCTCAATTTTTCGGCAAACAGCCTCTGCTTTTCTGAGAAAAAGTGCTTTTTCCTCTTTTGAATATTCTCTGCGATAAGCCTTGATCGGCAGCTTTTTTATGATCTCGGCAATTTTGAGGCTTTTTTCCTCCACGAATGAAATAACAAACCGCTCGGAAACCCCGTATGGCGCAGAAACGGTAACGCTTCCATCCTCCCTCACCCTCAAATTAATATTTTTCACCCTTTTTCGAGTGACGGTATATTCAAAGCCGCCCTGTTCACTTCTGTACCGTGTCATATCAGAAGGAGCTTATGGGGAGAGAATCGTCATCCGCACCCTTTTCAACGCTCTTTATCTGAACATAAAAGCTTCTGTCGGGGGCGACCTCAACATAAATTCTGTCTCCCGCCTTTTTGCCGAGAAGAGCCTTGCCAAGAGGAGATTCACCGCTGATATATCCCTTTGTAACGTCTTGGCGCAGAGTTGTGACAAGCTGTATCTTCTTCGTCATTCCGTTCATTTCGTAGTATAGCTCCACCTTGTCAAAAAGACCGATCTCCTCACTCTTATCGTCAATTTCAATAATAATTGCAGTCTCGATCATATTTTTCAGATATCTTATCCTGCTTTCATTGCGGTTTTTCTCGCGTTTGGCCTCTTTATATTCGGCGTTTTCGCTGAGATCTCCGTATTCTCTCGTTCGCTTTACCTCTTCAAGCAGTTTTGGACGAAGCTCCTTTGCCCTGTAATCTATCTCCTCCTGCATCTTTTTGATGTCGATGCTCGTAAGCTTGTCGTGCATTTCACCTATTCCTTTCAATATTTTTTATAATGATACCACATTCAAAGAAAAAAAGAAAGAGAAATTTGTAAACATAAATGAGTTTTTTCGTTTTTGTCTGCTTTTAATCGGGTAGGGAGAATTCTTTTCATCCCCCTCCCACACCACCGTGCGTACCGTTCGGCACACGGCGGTTCGGCTCTCTATCTCATATTGCTTCAACGCTTCCGCTCTCAGTTTCACTAACCTAAGACTTCCCGCATTTTCCCTTATATACGTTTCGGCTACTTTGTGTATCGGTTCTGAGCAGAACATCTTTTATATGTGATATTGAACCGTTCAGCCCTTCCCAAGTTTGCACTTGGTACTATGGCCTCTGCTGACTTCTCATAGTTCGTTGTTACTATGCTTCGTTTCAAATAAGTCTACTCCTACGCACCTATGAGATCTCACGGGATAAGTCAATGCTCTTTCCTCGTCTACCTGCTCGGTCTACGCAATAGGGTTACGGTTACCTTTTGG
>CAYPKQ010000061.1:0-12318 GCA_964411355.1 uncultured Lachnospiraceae bacterium | reverse complement strand
CTGCCCCGCCGGCATGAGGCGCTAAACAGTAAGTAACTTCTTCTCAGATAAACAACTAAGCATACGAACCGTTCGCCCTTCCGCCCCACCGACAAATACCTATTTTATCCCCAATTTTGATAGAAAAGCATTCATTTCGTTTGCCTGCTGGACATTAACGCTTTTGTCGGCTTCATATTCCTTTTTTAACTTTGAAATCTTACCGTTAAATACAAGCGAAAACCATCTTTTTATCTGATAAAACGGCAAAAGATACCCATGTTTTTTCAAAATCGGGTATTTTTCCTTCATTATGGCATATGGCTGGAATATTCTTTCCAAAAGATAGATATACTTTCCACCCTTTTTCTGTTGTCTTGCCGCAATACTCTTTTTCTTGTTTCCGTTGACTCCGCCTGTGAGAATAAATCTCTCCATTTCCCGCGTCAACTCATTGTGCTCACAGCCCTCAAACCAAACATGGCAAAGACGCTTTATTTCACCGTAAAATTTATCGAGACCGCAATCCGAAATCATCTTCTCAAAAACAGCTCTGTCAATTTCATTTTTATTCTCCAAAAGATATAGATCAATAAAGGGTCTTATGCCGCATCCGCCCGCCACAAAATGATATGACATATGGGCAACAGTATGAAACAGAATAAACTCATTTGTAAGTCTATACCTACACGAACCATCACAAGACGAGGCAAAATCCCAAGCTCGCACAAGCAGACAGTCGATATTCTCCATATTCTCAAGCAAATTGAAATGAAGCTCAATATGAACTCCGTTTTCCGAATGCAGAGAATAATCATGGTAGCTTCTGCCCTTATTTATATACCCATTTTTTTCGGTCAAAAGAGCAACAGCTCGCTCCACATCCTCTTCATGAACAAGAATATCAATATCACAGCTTGTCCGAAAATACGGCTCTGCATAAAGCTCACGAATAACAGCACCCTTTAATGGAATAAACGGAATATTTGTCTTTTCAAAAAGCTCACTCATCTTCCGAAGCTCATTTTCCATGCACTGATATCGGTAAACCGAAAGAAGCTGCTGCTGGCTGAATTTTGAATTAATTTCCTCATTTATTAAAATTGAATTTTTTGTAAGCCCCGAAAAAATGATTGCCGAAAGGTCATGAGCCTTTGAGCTTTTATATAAAGTATTCAGCATAGCATCGGTAATATGCTCGGATACAGAGGCAGAAATCGGCTTATCAAAGATAACGTTCCTTATAAGAGCAAAGAAAATCTCAATCGAATTCAAAAAAACGCCTCCCTTCCTCTAATATATTACCACAAAATAACTCAAAGGTCAAGAGAAAGTTAACCATTTAAAAATCTGCAGTCTCCGACGGATACAATTTAAGCTTATCTTCTTCCGGTCGGTAAATGGCAAGAAAAATCTTTTTTGCATCCTTGTATCCCTGTAATTTCAACTGTTTTTCAAGCCAGTTTGCATCACGCCCCATCCGAGAAAGATTTTCGCCCATCACTCTCCCATCCATGATAACCTCCACTCCGATGTGTGTCGCTTTTACCGTAATTTTCAAATCTTCGGGCACAATAGGTCGTTTCGCCGCCTTTGGTAAGATCGACAGCTTTCCGTTATGCTCAAATATCGCCGTTTGTATTTCATCAAGATCAAAAAAACCTTGCTCGCGGCAGAGCAGCATAAATTCGGACAGATCAAGCTTCGCCTTTTTCAGATTTTTACGGAATATTTTCCCTCCGTTCATCAAAATTGTAGGAGTGCCGTTGATATATTTGCGAGTTCGTGGGATTTTATGAGTGATAAGATTTAAAATCAACGATGCGAGTCCGTAAATTACCAAAGCGATCAGTGGCTTTTCCGGAGCTTCTAATTCTGTGGCAAGCTCAGCACCAATAGAACCGATGGTGATACCGCTTACATAGTCAAAAAAGTCCAGCTGAGCTACCTGCTTGTGTCCCATAATCTTCGTAATAACAAACAGTGCTGCTACCGATAAAAGAGAAGTTAATATGACCTTGATAATATCCATTTTGCTACCAACCTTTTCTTTTTAGTGTGCGTCAAATCAAGACGAATTATGCGAATATTCCGCTCTTTCATGCAAATACTAATCATACTAAAATAGGGAGGCTCAATTATGGAATCAATATGGAAAGAAAGCCCGGAGAAAGCTACATTTCAAGATTTAAAAAACAATAAAAGCACAGATGTTTTGATTATCGGCGGCGGTATTGCGGGAATTTTGTGTGCTTATAAGCTCAAAAATGCGGGTATAGATTGTTTGCTTGCTGAAAAAAATGAAATTTGCGGCGGAATTACAGGAAATACCACTGCAAAGATCACACTCGGTCACGGTTTGATCTACCACAAAATGATAAAACGCTTTGGCGAGAATAAGGCGCAGCTTTACGCAGAAGCGCAGATAAAAGCGATCAATGAATATGCCTACCTTTGCCAAAATATAGATTGCGATTTCGAAACGCAGGACAATTACGTCTATTCCTTGACCGACCGAAGTAAAATAGAAAATGAGGTAGCCGCCCTCAATCGCCTGGGAGTGAAAGCCGAGTTTTCGGAGACTTGCGAGCTTCCGTTCTCGGTTGCGGGCGCAGTGCGGATCGGAGATCAGGCACAGTTTCACCCCTTGAAATTTCTATACACGATCGCAAAAGATCTGCCTATTTACGAAAAAACAAAAATCATAGAACTCATGCCCCACAAGGCACGTACAAAATACGGAGAGCTCACCTACAAAAAGCTGATAATCGCAACCCATTTCCCGATGCTGAATAAACACGGTTTATATCCTCTGAAGCTTTATCAACACCGTTCCTACGTTATCGCTCTGAAAAACGCACAAAAAATCAGCGGTATGTATGTTGACGAATCCGACACGGGAATGTCCTTCCGCAGCTGCGGTGAGCTTCTGCTCCTTGGCGGCGGCGGACACCGAACCGGAAAAATGGGCGGCTGTTGGCAGGAGCTGGAAGATTTCGCTAAAAGGCATTATAAAAACTCCGAGATCGCCTACAAATGGGCAACGCAGGATTGCATGACGCTGGACAGCATCCCCTATATCGGGCAGCATTCGAGCTCCACGCCAGATATTTTTGTGGCGACCGGATTCAACAAGTGGGGAATGACTAACGCTATGGTCGCTGCAGACATACTCTGCGACCTCGTCCGTGAAAAACCAAATCGCTATGCCCAAGTTTTTTCGCCTTCTCGCACTATGCTTCGAATGCAACTTGCAGTCAACGCCCTCGAATCTACCGTAGGGCTTCTTACCCCAACAGTACCCCGCTGTCCGCACCTCGGCTGCGCCCTCAAATATAACCGTCACGAGCACTCATGGGATTGCCCCTGCCACGGCTCTCGTTTTACCCGGGACGGCAAGCTCATTGATAATCCGGCCACCGACGATCATCGGTCAATAAACAAAATGTGAACTTAAAAACCTCCGAGAGTGAATACTCGGAGGTTTTTGAGTTTAAATTCGACGTTTTTCGCACAATACAAAGAGGTAAACAATCAAAACTGCGGTAAAGTCCCACGCAAATCATCACTGCAGGAAGCTCTGCCGTCCCCCCTCCGAATTTTTCTTATATACAAAAGGCGTCATGCCCACGTACTTTTTGAATGTTCTTATAAAATATGAACAATCGTTAAAGCCACATTCATAGCAGGCGCGTGTCACATCAGCCCCCTTGTCAAGCAGATCCTTTGCCAGAGCAATCTTTTTTGCCCTGATGTAGGTTTTGAGCGGAGTTCCCACGTGTCCACTGAAATAGCTTGACAGATATTGAGGTGTAAATCCCAAAGCCGATGCTATCTCTGCGGTGGATTGAAGGTCTGCGGTATGGTTTGCAACGTAGGTCAGTATTTTTTCTAAAAGCTCGGGGGTATGGGCAATGCTTACGGGTGTAGAATGTTCTTTTTCAAGCCTCTGATTTATCTCGTCAAGTATTCGCATGAAGAAGCCGAAAGCACGCATCTGGTCATTTTTGCCGCTTTTGAAGCAATCGCTGATGGAGTACAGCATATGAAGAATCTCCTCTCGCGTGTACTCATCGGGAGAGATAAGATTTGTCGCATGGAAGGGCTTATTCAGAATCTGTGAGAGCGGATTCTGATACATGGCGTCAAAGGTATGCTGATCCACAAGAAAATAAAAGCGCTCGTACAAAGTTTCGTCAAGGGGAAGCGCTTTGTGCACCTCCCTTGGATTGATGATAATGATATCTCCACGCTTCAGCTCGTAAAGGGAGCTTTCCACCATATAGCTGTGATTTCCCGAAACGTAAATGTAGATCTCCACATAATTATTAATATGCAGCACATGATTTTCAGGCTTGTCAGTGCTTACGTGATGAGCAAATCTTATGGGTACGGCATCCCGCATCACTCCAATATTCGCATCCAGCCGGATATTTTCCTTCATATATGTCTCCAAATATTTAGAAAGTTCTATTTTTGGTTAAATAAGTCCTATTAATAGGATGGTTTTTGTGTTATTATAATATCACTTCCATGAATATTTGTCAAGTGGTTATCCAAAAATATGGAACATCCCGAGAAAGAGGTGATCGCAATCAACGGGCTTTCAACCGTTATACGAGAAAATTATGACGTTATCGTTGTGGGCGGAGGCATTGCCGGAATTTCCGCATCGGTAGCAGCCGCAAGAGAAGGAGCAAGCGTCCTTCTTCTTGAAAAACAGGTCAATTTGGGCGGACTTGCAACAGGAGGACTTATAAGCTGGTATGAGCCGCTTTGCGATTCGATGGGAAATCAGGTAGTGTTCGGCATTGCCGAAGAGCTTATCAAGCTATCGGTAAGAGATTGCTTTGATTCCTTGCCAAAGGAGTGGGGCGGTACAGAAAAAAGTGCCGCTCGTCGCAGCCGATATTGCACACGTTATTCTCCTACGGTTTTTGCGCTCGCTCTGGATGAATATGTGACCTCAAGCGGTGTGAAGCTTCTGTTCGATACCTATGCAACTTATCCCGTGATGGAGAAAAACGTCTGCCGCGGCGTCATAACCGAGAACGCCGACGGACGCTCATTTTACGGGGCAAGGGTTGTCATAGACGCCACAGGCGATGCTTCGATAATGTACCGGGCAGGCGTTCCCTGCAGGGAAGGTGAGAATTTCCTATCCTATATCGTTCACGATATCGAATACGACAGCGCAAAAAAAGCACTTGATGAAAATAAGACCTGGGCTGTCAGAAATTGGATAAACAGCGGAAGCGATATGCTGGGAAACGGTCACCCCGAGGGTATGAAGAAGATTGGAGGAACAAGTGCGGAGGAGATAACCGAATTTATGCTTGCGGGAAAGAGGCGTATGCTTGAAAGAATAAGAAAAAGAGGCAGATATTCTTACGATATTATGAGCATTCCCTCAATGCCTCAATTCAGAACCATACGCCAAATAGTGGGCGACAGCGATTTCAAAGCAATAAACGGAAACAGCGTTTCGGATTCTATCGGACACGTTGGCGACTTCCGTATGGCGGAAAAATACATCAGAAACATTTATGATATGCCACTCTCGTCGCTCTATAATCCATCCTTCCCAAATCTTCTTGCGGCAGGCAGGATCATATCCGCCCCCGAGCATGACGATTGGGAGGCAGCAAGGGTCATACCTACCTGTGCTATGACCGGAGAAGCCGCAGGCAAGGCTGCCATACGCTATATTAAAAACGGAAGCTTTAAATTTTAATTTTTAAGGAGATATATCATGTATATTTCAATTTTTTCGGACGAATTTTATCAGGATATCTATAAAGTACTCCCCGTAATTAAAGAATGGGGCATGACACACGTTGACTTTCGCGGAATGGTTAACGGCAAGGCAATTGAAGATCAAACGGACGAGGAGCTTTATGAGCTTAAAAAAGCTCTTGACAGCTATGGACTGAAAGCAGGAGTTATTCAATCCTCGCTCTGCAAGGCACATCTGCCGAGCAAGGAAAGACAGGCGGAGGAGATGGAGAAGCTTGAGGGCATCATCCGCGCTTCGAAGATCCTCGGAACTCCCCTTGTCCGCAGCTTTTTCTATTGGCAGCACAGCCAGGACGACCCAAAATGCGGTGAGCTTGCCATGCGCCCCGACGCCCTGGCGGAGGTGCTCAGAATGTTCGATCCTATCGCCAAGCGCGCAAAGGAAGCGGGGCTTATTCTTGGCTTTGAAAACTGCGGTGTTACTCCAGACGAGGTGATTTGCGTTCTTGAGGCGCTGAACGTTCCCGAATGGGGTATGGCTTGGGATGTTTCCAATATGTTTGAGCTTCTTCCCGAGGCTGAGGGCGACTGCGTGGACTACTTTACAAAGGCGCTTAAATATGCCAACATGGTACATGTAAAATCCCGCGGTGTTCCCACTATTCCCGAGCTTGATTATAAAAAGGTTCCCTGGGAAAGAGTACTTGCGGGCGTTGCGGTGACGGGTAAGGATATGCCCATTTCGGTGGAGACACACGTTCCCGTAGATTCGAAGCTTGACAAGATCGAGACCAGCAAGAGGGTTTACGACTACATAAAAAAAGTAATTCCTGCCTCTGCTCCCGGCGATATGAAAACAGCACTTACACCCAAGCTACACTTTGACCGTCCATACGCTGACGATCCCGTCAGAATGGTAGTGGTGGGACTCGGTATGGGTAAGAACCGCTGTGCACAGATCACCGACACCTGCGGCATAGAGCTTTACGGCGTTTGCGACGTCAATGAAGCAAAAGCAAGGGAGGTCGGCGAGATGTACGGCGTTCCTTACAGCACCGATATAAAAACCTTCCTTAACGATCCCAAGGTAGAGGTAATGTATATCGTTACACCCACAGGCACACATTGCGATATTGCTATGCAATGCTTTGAGGCGGGCAAGCATGTGCTTACCACAAAGCCCATGGACGTAACATATGAAAAATGCGACGAAGCCATCGCCATGGCAAAGGAAAAGGGGCTGCTCTTTGGAGTTGACTTTGACCTGCATTTCCGCGGTCCTCTCACAGAGCTGAAGAACGCGGCAGAGGGCGGCTTCTTCGGAGATAAGATAATCTCCGCCAACATTACTCTCAACATCAGAAGAACACAGGAATATTACGACGAAAACGGCAAATGGCGCGGCACATGGGCAATGGACGGCGGCGGCGCATTCAGCAATCAGGGAATACATGAGATCGACCGTCTTATCACGATTCTTGGCATTCCCGACGAGGTAAGAGCAACGTCTGCCATTCAGACATTTGATATCGAGAGCGAGGACTTCGGTGTTACAGAATGGAGATATAAAAACGGCTGTATCGCACGCTTTGCCGTTACCACCTCATATATTGCCTCCGCATGGTATTGCAGAGTTGAGGTCTATGGAAAAGACGGTGCGTACCTCAATGTAAGCGGCGGTGCAGAGGGCAACCATATTTATTGGTACAAGGACGGAAAGTGGAGTGAGGAGTCTCCTTTCCCGTACGAGCGTGAGTGGCAGCAGGGCAGTGACAATTTTGCTTTTTGCCTGCGCACAGGCGAGAAGCTTCTTGTGGATGCCGAAAACGGCAGAACTGCTCGCTACGTTCTTGATAAAATGTACGAAAGCATTAAGCACGGCGGGGAATGGACACCCGTAAACTATCACTGATAAAGGATCATTTATGAAGCATTTGATAACAGATATTCAACGTTTTTCGCTGAATGACGGTCCCGGAATACGCACAACGGTATTCTTCAAGGGCTGTAATATGCACTGCACTTGGTGTCATAACCCCGAAACCCTTTCTTTTGCACCCGATCTTATGTTTTATTCTTCAAAATGCATAGGCTGCGGTAAGTGCTTCGGAGCTTGCCCGGTAGGAGCTCATAAAAATGAGGGCGGAATACACACCATTGACCGCAGTCTTTGCATAAAATGCGGAAAATGCGCCGAAATATGCTATGCCGAAGCGCTTGTGATGAGCGGTTGCGAGATGACGGCAGAAGAAATACTTTCCCAGGTACGCCAGGATAAAGCCTATTACGTTGCATCGGGCGGCGGTGTTACTCTTTCGGGCGGAGAGGTGCTTTGCCACACAGAGTTTGCCGCAGAAATTGCCGCAGCTTGCCGTAGGGAGGGCATTTCCGTTGCCATCGAGACGAATCTCTCCATGCCCTACGAGCTTATAAAGCCCCTTATCTCCAATGTGGACGTCATCATGGCGGATCTGAAGCTTTTTGACGACGAAGCGCACAAAAAATACACCGGAGTATCAAACAAGACCACGATAGAAAATATTTTGAAGATAAATGATGTTCCCATGATAGTCCGTACGCCTCTTATACACGGCATAACGGCAAATGAGGAAAATTTGCGCTCTATTGCGAAGCTACTTGAGGGCAAGAGCAATCTGATATACTACCAGCTTCTCAATTTCAATCCTCTGGGCGCATCAAAATATCAAGGGCTTGACGCCGAAAACGACTTTTTGGGACTTCGTCCCTACACCGAGAAGCAGATGAAGGAATTTGGAGAGATGCTTTCGGATATCGCCATTAAGGTAAAGGTGGGTGAATAATATGTCGGAAATACAATTTATCAATACATATCCTGCAGACGCACGCTATACCTATGACGAGCGAATTGCCATTTTACGCGCAAGAAAGGTAAAGCAAACCGAGGAAAAGGCAAAAAATGGCGGTGCAAACGAGGACGATTACGGTCTTATTGAGCAGGATGTATATAAATTCGAATTACAACCAAATCACGAAAACGGCTCGATATACGGTTATCGAGCGTGGTCTGAGAATTATTCCAGACTGCTCGGTGGACATCCGCTCTACTGTGATCCCATAGATGCTTTTGTGGGAAAGGGATTTCTGTTTATGGAAAGGCTTCGTCCGAAGCAGTACAAATGGAATCCGGCTTATCCCTATGACGGTCTTAAGGAAATATTCGCAAAATACGATATTATTTCCGGAGTCGATAACTGCCACCACTTTACCCCCGATCTGCAGATAGGCTTTGACCTTGGCTGGGGCGGTATTCTGGAGCAATTAAAGCTTGAAAGAGAGAAGCATGACGAGAGTCATTACGAATTCTACGATGCGGAGATAACAGTGGTGGAGGCTATCATAGCATTTCTTTACCGTATCTCAGACGAGCTCGAAGAGCTTTCAAGGCTCGAAAAAAATTCTCAGCTTTCGGAGAACCTCCTTGAAATGTCATGCGTAAATCGCAACGTGGCATCGGGCAAGCCAAGGACCTTCCGTGAGGCTATCCAATGGATGTGCTGGTTCAGTATGCTTTCCCGCACCTATAACAGAGGCAGTGCAGGAGGACAGCTTGATGAAATGCTGCGTCCATATTACGAGCGTGATATAAAAGCGGGCATTCTCACAGACGAGGAGGCGGTATTTTATCTTGCCTGTCTGTTCCTTCAGGATAGCCGTTATTTCCAGCTTGGAGGACCGAACATAAACGGAGAGGATATGACATCAAGAATGTCTTATCTCGCTCTGGAAGCTGCCGACAAAATCAATATTGCCTGCAATCTCACCATCCGCGTTCACGATAAGATGAATGAGGATTTCTTCCTTAAATCTGTGGAATATCTTTTCAAAAACAAGCAGGGCTGGCCCCGTTATTCCTCGGACAATGCGCTCGTGGAGGGATTTATGAGATGCGGATACTCTAAGGAGCTGGCGCGCATGAGAGTTGCTGCGGGCTGTCATTGGATGTGCATCCCCGGCAGAGAATATACGATGAACGACACCGTCAAGATCAATCTTCTCCGCACCTTTGAGATAGCATATAGGGAGATGATGGATGAGGGCGATCCTTCTGTCAGCCATCTGCTCGATATCTACGAAAAGCATTTAAGAATTGCCGTTAGTGCAACGGGTAAGGGTATCATGCATCACCTAAAATATCAGACAAAGAGCCAACCCGAGCTTATCCTTAATCTGTTCCAGCACGGTCTTGTGGCAAAGGGCGTGAACATCACGGACGGCGGAGCAAGCTATTACAATATGTGCATGGACGGAAGCGGTCTTGCGGTGGTGGCGGACAGCTTTGCGGCTCTCGAGCAAAGGATCGAGAGAGAAAAAAAGCTGACATACGAAGAGCTTGACAAGCATATAAAGGCAAATTACGAGGATAAAGACGGCGAATATATCCGTCAGCTTATGCTCCACAGCCAGCGCTACGGCGGGGGCAACAGCCTCGGCGACGAATGGGCAGAAAGGATCAAGGATATTTACACCGGTCTTGTGAGAGAGCTTTGCAATGAATATAAGGGGATCAATTTTATCCCCGGCTTCTTCTCCTGGTCAAACACCATCCTGCTCGGAAAGAGCGTCGGCGCAACACCTAACGGCAGAAAAAGCGGCGAGCCGATAAATCACGGCGCAAATCCCTGCAGCGGCTTCCGTACTGACGGCGCAGTCACTTCAATGTGCAACAGCATAGCAAGAGTTCAGCCCGGCTACGGAAATACCGCACCGGTTCAGCTTGAGGTAGATCCCGGCATCGGTAACGATGAGGAGGGCATACGCAAGATGGCGGCAATGATAAAGACCATTATGAACACGGGCAATACCCTTCTCAATATCAATATTATTGATACGGATAAAATACTTGAGGCACATAAGGATCCCTTTAAATATCCCGATCTTGTTGTGAGAGTAACAGGCTTTACCGCATATTTCGCAATGCTGTCACCCGAATTCAGACAGCTTGTGGTAGATAGGATAACCTCGGTAAATCCCCGACAGATAAATACAGATAATTAAGTAACATAAAAGGAGATATAAATATGATAACCAAAGGCGGCCAATACCTGGCAATGGAAAAAATTGACACTACAGTGAGGGAAACAAGAGCCCTTCCCATGTGTGTTGGAGAGATTCCCGGCACACAGACCTACCATGTGACAGTTCCTGCGGGTGAAACGTTCATCCTTACCGCCGACGAGGCGCATTATAACATCTTCATCCTCGTAGAAGGCAAGTGTACTATGATTACAGGTGGAACAAGCGTTGATTTTGACGAAAGAGTAACCTTCGTTCCCGCTCCCGAAAATGACATGACGCTTAAAGCGGAAACCAATGTTCAGCTTGTACAGATAGCTTGGGATATTACCGAGGAGGATATTAGACTTCGCGCAGATTACGGCACCGAATTTCCGCTTATAAAGCCTTACGCAACAGCAATACAGTACATCGATCCAAATAAGAGTCCCAAGACCATCAGCAGAATGATGATCCCTCATAAGATCATTCCTCGTTTTGCAATTGGTTCTGTGGAATCCTACGGCTATGACTATGTAAAGCCTCATTCTCACCCAATGCTTGACCAATTCTTCTTCTCATTCCCCGAAAACAATATGAGCCTTATCATAAACGGCGAAAAGATTCCCATGGAGGGAAACGTTATGGTACATATCCCTCTCGGAGCAGATCACGGCGTCGAAGTAACAGGAACCGATCATCTGCACTATATGTGGATAGACTTCCTTCCGGATAACGAAGCGGGTCTCCGCCGCCTTGATGAACGCCATAAGCCCACGGGAACGGTCAGAGACCTTGAAAAAGAGGATAAATTCAGAAATAATGACCGATAAAACACAAGATATAATAACAACGGGATGCTTTTGCATCCCGTTGTTATTTGTGAAAGGGCAATAAAAAGCGTTTTTGACTTTTTGCTTATGTAATTTAAATTTCACGAATTATTAGCGACAGCTACTCTTTTTAATAAGGTTATAACGCATTTCAAAATAAAAATCAAGGCTTTTCGGTCATAGGAGAAAAGCTTCCGTCTCTCTTCTCTCTTCTCCGGAAAAGTCGCCAAAAAATTTATATAAAAGAGAAGAGTACAAAAAGAAAAAGCCGCTTATGCGACTTTTCTTTTTGGTCGGAATGTTCATAACAAACTTAACATTGCGTGATAAACAAAAAATCAGCAGTGACGACACCCAAGATTGGGAGCCGGCACTGCCGGTGGTCGGAGTGACAGGATTTGAACCTGCGGCTTCATGGTCCCGAAGCGTAAGATGATAGTTTTTTCCTTGATTTACAAGGATTTTCGGGGCTTTTGTGTCCGAAAACGATGCTTTCGGATGCTCTCGTTCGCACTGTTTCCACATAGTCCGAAGCCGTAGATGGTCAAAGTGTGGTCAAGCCGAATTCTTATCCAAGAAACCGAGCCGCGATTATAGCAAACTCATACCGTCAGGTGACTAACGGTTCACCCCGTGTCGAGTTTTTTCTTCTGCCGTTAGTATACCATACTTCGAGAGATTAGTCAACCACCTTCCATCAAAACGCAAAAATTGATGTGCAGTAGACGAAAGAAAA
>CAYPKQ010000060.1:0-12624 GCA_964411355.1 uncultured Lachnospiraceae bacterium | reverse complement strand
AGTATTGTCCGTCAGTACACCGAGATTAAAGAACTGTCTGCAAGAGTGGTAAATGACTTGATTGACAAAATCAAAGTCCACGCAGTAGATAAGTCAAGCGGTCAGAGAGTACAGAAGATTGACATTTACTACACAGCTGTCGGTCTTATTGATGTGTCACAGCATATACAGGAATTAGCTTAATATTTATTCAATAAACAATGAGGCGATACAACGAGCAAAAAGCCCATTGTATCGCCTTTTTATCTTTCTTCCTTGCGATTGTTTAACAGAAGCCAGCGCACAAAAACGCAAACTTCGATAGTCGCCAAACTAACTTGTGTAAATTGCTATTGCTTTTCAGCTCAAAATTATCACAGAAGAGAAATTTGCATTTTATCAAATTCATTCTATGATATTCTTTTGCTTAAAAATGCGCAATTATACAAGAAGATACAATTATCCCATGCAAGCAATTAACAATATTCAGTTAGTTTGGCATCTCCATTCTATTATAAAACTGTGTTAAAGTCAAGGCTTTTTGGGATAAATTTCTTTTGTCGGTATATTTAACGATTTCTGATTTGCTTGTAAACAGGAATTTATCGAACTGTTTACTATACCCCGGCACTTTGTGCCGCTCCTGCGGAGTTCGACTACGCCTTACGGCTTCGCTCAGGGTGACACACTGTTGCTTATTATCCTTTAGCGTTCGTAGATCCTTCGCTTTGCTCAGGATGACCCGGTAGGCTTCGCCTACCACGGTTTTTGCCTCGCAGGCTAAACACCTGCGTTTGCTTCGCAAATCGGCAAATTCCCGAATGCTTCTACATAGAATTCTCGAAAATTTCTCTTAGAAAAAGAGACAAACAGTTCCCCCTGGTCATTCTGAACGCAGTGAAGAATCTATTAGCATTAACGGAAGATAAACCCACATCTGTCACAAACGAGCGGAGCCGTAAGGCGTAGTCGAACCCGTAGGGCAATGCGAAGCATTGGGGTATAATTTCATCGTCTTCGCCTGTTCGACAAATTCCTGTTTATCATTGAAAAAGGGTTAAGCCAAAAGGCTCAACCCTTGCAGATATATTATTGTATTACAGAAGCTTAATGAATTTTCCGTAAGCCTCGTCCCATTCGGTCTTGTCTGCCATGGTAGGCTCGTATGTATCAAGCTCGATGGAGCGCGCGATAAGCTCTCTTGCTTCGGAAACATCCTTAAGCTCGCCTGCTGCGATTGCCTGCATTGAAATATTACCGATTGCGGTAGCCTCAACGGGACCTGCGTAAACGGGAAGTCCGATTGCGTCCGAGGTCAGCTTGCAGAGCAGCTTATCCTGGCATCCGCCGCCCACAACATGGATGGCTGTTGGTTTTTTAGGCATAAATGCGGCGATGGATTCAACCGTATTTCTGTATTTCAGCGCAAGGCTATCGAGAATACAGCGAACTATCTCGCCCACGCTCTCGGGTGCTCTCTGACCGGTCTTTTTGCAATATGCAACGATTCTTTCGGGCATATTTCCGGGAGGTGCGAACATTTTATCATCGGGATTGATGAAGCATTTTCTCGGCTCTGCCTCAAGGGCGAGCTTTGAAAGATCGCCAAAGGAATATTCCGTGCCTTCTCTCTTCCACTGTCTTCTTGATTCCTGAATGAGCCAGAGTCCCATGATGTTTTTAAGGAATCTGATGGTGTCCTCCACACCGCCCTCGTTTGTGAAGCCAAGCCTTGAAGCCTCCTCTGTGATGATGGGGGAACGAAGCTCAGTGCCCATAAGAGACCATGTGCCGCTGCTTATATATATGAAGCTTTCTTCCTTTGAGGGAACAGCCATAACTGCGCTTGCTGTATCGTGGGATGCGATCTTAACGACCTTTGCACCCGTCTTTCCGGTCTCTTCAATAACCTGGGGCAGAAGCGCACCGAGGGTATGACCGGAAGCCACGATGTCGGTGAACAGTTTTTTCGGAATGCCGATTTTTTCAAAAAGATCAAAGGCATAATTCTTGCTCTTTGCATCAAGAACTGCACCGGTTGATGCGATGGTATATTCTGTTGCCATCTCGCCTGTTAGGAAATAACCCAAAAGGTCGGGAATGAAGAGCATTTTGTCTGCATAATCAAGAAGCCCGGGGTTAAATCTCTGCTCTGCGGCAAGCTGGTAGATTGTGTTGAAATTCAGCGATTGTATGCCGGTTTTTGCATAGATATCCGAGAGGGGACAGATCTTGTCCACGTATTCCTCAATATCGCCGTTTCTCGTATCTCTGTAATGAACGGGATTGGATATAAGATGACCGTGCTTGTCAAGCAGACCGTAGTCAACGCCCCATGTGTCGATTCCGACGGTCGCTATCTCGTCTCCGTCAAGGACGCATTTTCTTATGGAATTCTTTATTTCGTGGAAAATACGCAGAATATCCCAACTGAATTTTCCGTTTTGTATCACAGGTTCATTTAAAAAACGGTGATTTTCGGTAAGAGTTAATTTTTCTCCGTTAAAGCTGCCGACAATTCCTCTGCCGCTTGATGCGCCGAGGTCTATACCAAGCATTTTCAGTTCTTTCATGTTTCTTTACTCCTGTAATTTTATTTCAGTTCAACTACGGTAACTCCGAAGTCGCCCTCGCCGTATTCGGCGGTTTTATATGCGGCAATGCGTTTATCGCCTTTTAAATAATTCCAGAGTGCTTTGCGCAGCGCACCGGTACCTTTTCCGTGAATAAGACGTACAGAGTGTATTCCCGCGACAAGTGCCTCATCAAGATATTTGTCAACCACGAACCAAGCCTCGTCGCCCATCATTCCTCGAAGATCTACCTCGCTTCTGAAATTGCGGCTGACGGTCAGCTTATAGTCGTTTACCGCCTTTTGCTTCTTCTCGACATCGGTTATGGTAACCGTGCTCTCAATAAGCTGCAGATCGCTGATCTTTGCTCTTGTTTTGAGGATTCCCGCTTGAATATTCACCTGTTCCTTGCCTTCGGGATCTTCAAGTATAAAGCCTTTTTTGCCGATGCTGACGATAAGCACCTCATCGCCCTTCCTAAGGGGTCTCGGAAGCACATATTCCTCGTTTGTTATTTCCTCAATGGGATCAAACTTGCTCTTATTTTCCTTAAGATGCTCTCTGACGTTCTTTCTTGCCGCCATTAGATGCTCACCGAGGTTTTCTGAATCCTTTTGCTTTTTGAGCTTCGTCATCTCTTCAAGGATATAGTCGCTCGATGCCTTTGCGCTGCGGATCATTGCCGCAGCCTTTTCTCTTGCCTTTTCGGTTTCTTTCTCGCTTTCCGCAAGACGGCCTTTTATTATTTTCTCGGAATCTTCCTTGAATCTTTCATATTCGGAACGCATCTGCTCGGCTTCATCTCTCGCTTTTTCCATTTGGATACGGCTGATCTCAAGCTTTTCGATCACATCCTCAAAGCGCTTGTTATCCGAGCTTACCTGTGCCCTTGCTCTATCGAGAATACGGGTGGGAAGCCCCAGCTTTTCAGAAATTGCAAATGCGTTGGATTTACCCGGAGTTCCGATTATCAGCTTGTATGTGGGCTTCAGAGTGCTCACATCAAATTCGCAGGAGGCATTGCAAACTCCTTCTGTTTCAAGGGCGTATGCTTTCAGCTCTGCATAGTGAGTGGTGGAAGCGCAGAGTGCACCTGCTTCTCTTATATCCTCAATAACGGAAATGGCAAGTGCCGCACCCTCGATTGGATCTGTACCCGCACCAAGCTCATCGAAAAGCACAAGAGAATTTTTTGTTCTCTCGTTTACGATGGAGACTATATTCACCATATGTGAGCTGAAGGTTGAGAGAGATTGCTCAATGCTCTGCTTGTCGCCGATATCTGCGAGTATCTTATCAAAAACGCATATACTTGATGGCTCTTCTGCGGGGATATGAAGTCCCGCCTGTGCCATAAGCGCAAAAAGTCCGAGAGTTTTAAGGGTTACCGTTTTACCGCCCGTGTTCGGACCTGTTATAACGAGGGTGTCAAAGTCGCCTCCGATGCGAACATCTATTGGAACGACCTTATCCTTTGAGATGAGCGGATGTCTTGCATGTGTCAGCACCATAGTGCGGTCGCCCGAGAGACGGGGTCTTATTGCTCCAAGTCTTTCGGAGAGCGTTGCGCAGGCGAAGATGAAGGCAAGCTCGGTTATATTTTTATAATTGAGATTAAGGCTGTATGCAAGCTTTGAGACCTCGCCCGAAAGCTCATAAAGGATGCGTTCGATCTCGTGCTGCTCCTTTGATTCGAGCTCGCGAAGCTCGTTATTTGCATCGACCACTGCGATAGGCTCGATAAAGAGAGTTGCGCCCGATGCAGATGAATCATGAAGAAGTCCCTTTATCTCATTTTTGTGCTCTGCTTTTACGGGAACGACATATCTGCCATTCCTCATGGTGACGATATTTTCCTGCAGAAATTTAGAATGTGAGCCGCTGACGTATTTTTGCAAAGCCTCCTTGATCTTGCCGGATGCCGCACGCATTTTTCTGCGGATATCACCAAGGGCGGGACTTGCCTCGTCTGCAATCATGTCCTCGGATATAATGGCTCTTGTTATCTTGTCCTCGGTTGACCTTGAGGGCATGAGACGCTCAAAGATAGCGTCAAGGGAGGTGTCGCTTGTTTTGTTATTTCGGATATAATCAAGAAGCATTCTGGAGGAGCGGAGAATCCCCGCCGCCGAAAGAAGCTCACGGGGACTTAAGGCTGAGCCTTTTTCGGCTCTTTCGCATATATCGCCCATATCGTGAACGTCACCAAATGGCGGCATTCCCTTTATATCCATCAGAGCTCTTGCATCCGATGTATAACGCTGATTTCTGAGGATAACGTCTGCATCGTCCGATGGCTCAAGGCTCATTGCAAGAACCTTTGCACCCTCTGTGAGAGCGCAGTCAGCGAGCATTTCACGTATTCTGTCAAATTCCAGCGTTTTCAGTGTTTTTTCGCTAATTTTCATATTTTTACCTTTTTTAATATCGGCTTGTTTCAGTTAAACAACGATTTGTAGAAATGCAGTGTGTCAAAATCACGTTCAAGGTGATGAAGAAGGTATTTTTCGCAGGCATGGGAGAAAAATCCAAGCTCGTCACGCTCTGTCAGCTCAAATGAAAACATTTTAGCACCGGGAGAGAAGAGCGCATAACGAAGTGCCGCAACGGTGCTTGGGGTAAGGCGGCAATAAACTATCCTTTCGGTAAGCTCCGGATGCTCATACATCTCCTTTTGAGCATCATTTAGGTGCTTTTCGGCGCATTTTTCACAGTAGATACAGCCATTCATAACATCGAGCATACCGTTTTTTGTGATCTGTTCCGAGCACACCGAGCAGCCTTCGAGATCGGGAACGTAACCCGATAAGCCTGCGGCTCTCATTTCATAAACTCCCTTGATTATAGGGAGGGGATAAAGCCCCTTTGAGATGGCATAAAAGGAATTGAGGGTCATTCGCATGATGTCAACCGAGGAAACGCCCTCACCTGTTATATCGCTTGCAACCTCGCAAAGATATGATGCCAGCGCCATTTTTTCTATATCCCGGGAGAGCCCGAAAAAGGGTTCTGTTATCGAGGCGTCTTTTATATATCTGTTTTCACCCTTTTTATATATCTCAAAATTGGAGTATGTAAAGAGCTTTGTTGCCGAGCCTATTTTTGACCTTTGAGAGCGTGCGCCTTTGGCGGAAACGGTTATTTTTCCGTCACCGGGTGTCAGCAGAGTCAGGAGCTTATCATGCTCACCTATGGCTATTTCACGAAGAATAAGCCCATCCGTACTGTAAACCGTTCTAAAGCACCCCCCTTTACCTCTTACTTATTACCCTTACTTCAAATTATTCCTCGGGTTTATATCCGAAATTGCTGACTGCTGCAACGCTGTCTCGCCAATTTTCCTTGACCTTTACCCAAAGGTTGATATAGACCTTTGCGCCGAGAATTCTTTCAAGATCCTGTCTTGCTCTCGTTCCGATGAGCTTTAATGCCTCGCCGCCCTTGCCGACGATTATTCCCTTATGGGATGCCTTCTCGCAAAAGATCTCGGCTCTTATTCTTATGAGCTTGCCTTCTTCTTTAAATTCCTCAATGACAACTGCCGTTCCGTGGGGAACTTCTTTGTTGAGTGTGCGCAGTATCTTTTCTCTGATTATTTCTGAAGCAAGAACTCTCTCGGGCTGGTCTGTTGCGATATCATCGGGGAAGAAGAATGCCTCGGTCTCTCCCAAAAACTGCTCACATTCTGCGAGAACCGCATCAACCCCCGAACCCTTCTTTGCCGCCATGGGAACGAATGCGTTAAAATCGTGAAGGGCGGAATATGTCTTGATGGTTTCCGCAACGGTAACGGCATCGCAAAGGTCTGTTTTGTTGATGGCGATGATGGAGGGAACACCCGTATTTTTTAAGTATGCAATAACGTTTTCTTCAACATTTGTGATGGGCTTGCCCGCTTCAACTACGAGAATTACCGCATCGCTGTCACGCATCGAGCTGTTAGCCGCACCCATCATAAAGTCACCCAGCTTGTTTTTTGGAGAGTGCATACCGGGAGTGTCAAGAAAAACGAACTGATTTTCGCCCACCGTATGGATGCCGATAATTCTGTTTCTGGTGGTTTGGGGCTTGCTTGAAACTATGGCCACCTTTTCACCGAGAATGGCATTCATGAGTGTGGATTTGCCCACGTTGGGTCTGCCGACGATTGCTATAAATCCTGTTTTTTTCATGTCCTTTTCTCCTTAAAGACCAAGCTTATTCATAATTATTCTCTGGCGGAGTCTCATGTCCGCATCATCAGCTTCTGACTTTTCATGGTCGTAGCCAAGAAGATGAAGCATTGAATGGACTGTGAGGAATGCTGCCTCTCTCTCAAAGCTGTGACCGAATTCCTCCGATTGCTCCCTTGCCTTTTCAAGAGAGATGACGATGTCCCCAAGCATCGTTTCAAGCTCGGGAGGCATAAATCCGTTATCTTCGCCCTCAGCATCAAGGAGAGGGAAGGAGAGTACGTCCGTGGGACGGTCAACATTTCTATACTGCTTATTAAGCCCGTGTATCTTCTCGTTATCGGTAAAGGTGAGTGAAACCTCGGTCACCTTATCGTGACCCTCATATTCGAGTGTTTCGATGATTGCGTGGCGAAGAAGTATCTTAAGCTCGTAATCCACCTTTTCCTTGTCCTGCTGATTCTCAAAATATATTTTAAGTTCCATTTTTATACCTCACTTATTTGCTCACTCTGAATGAGCGTTGATTTTTATTTTCTGCAGCCTTCTCGGCGGCTTTTTTTTCGTATTTGTCATATGCGAGAATGATCTTCTGCACAAGTCTGTGACGCACCACGTCACGGTCTGTAAAGCTGTGGATGGCGATATCCTCAATGCCGCCGAGAATTTTTACAGCCTCTGCAAGACCGCTTTTTTTACCGAAGGGAAGGTCTGTTTGCGTAAGGTCGCCCGTCACCACAGCCTTTGAACCAAAGCCAAGACGTGTGAGAAACATCTTCATCTGTTCCGGGGTTGCATTTTGCGCCTCGTCGAGGATTATGAAGGAATCATCAAGGGTTCTTCCTCTCATATATGCGAGAGGCGCAACCTCAATGGTGTTCTTTTCAAGATGCTTCTGATAGTTTTCCGCACCCATCATCTCGTAAAGTGCATCGTAAAGGGGACGGAGATAAGGGTCGATCTTGTTTTGAAGGTCTCCGGGGAGAAAACCGAGCTTTTCTCCGGCTTCAACAGCAGGTCTTGTTAAAATTATTCTGTTTACCTGCTTGTCCCGAAGGGCTTTTACAGCCATTGCCACTGCAAGAAAGGTCTTTCCCGTGCCTGCAGGACCTATTCCAAGGACAATGGTGTTCTTTTTTATCGCCTCAACATACTGCTTTTGCCCAAGGGTCTTTGCCTTTATCGGCTTTCCCCTTGTGGTGATGCAGATGCAGTCGTCACCGATGGCGGCAAGCTCGCCCTCTTTTCCGTCCTCCACCATATCGAGAACGTAATTCACCTGATTATCGCTGATATCGGCTGAAGCCTGGGCAATTTTTGCCAGATATTTTATTGCTTTTTCGGCTTTTATGACGTTATTTTCATCTCCGTCGATGAGGATTCCGTCTCCTTCCGAATCCGAGCGGCTTCCGATGTCAATGCCGAGACGCTTTTCAATGAGCCTGACATTGACATCATAGCTGCCGAAAATTTTTGCAATTACCTCTGAAGATGTAAGTCTTATAAGTTTTTGCATATATACTCCGTTTTTTATTTTTATTCTGTTTTGCCTATGGGCAGATCCTTTGCGATGTTTTCAAGACAGACGATGTCGCATGAAATTATAAATTCACCGTCATTCATTTCGGTTTTAATGTTTTTTTCAAGAAGCTCCGCCGCAGAAAGCTCGGCTTCGATCATTGCCTGCAGCTCAAAAAATGCAATTTCCGACGCTTCCTCATATGACCGCTCCTCTGTCGCAGTCTCGTATTCTCTCACGCTTTCGGAAATTATCCCGATGGGGAGAGCGGGAAGTCCGGGAAAGGAAAATGAATTTTCCTCTTCTATTTTAACACAGTTTTCACTTTCTTTTTCGTCTTTTTTGAAAATATTTATCTCATGGGAGAAAAATTTTATGCTTTTTTCGGTGCAGACAGCTTCCGAGAGTATTTTTTTCTCGTAAACGAGAGGGATTTTTACCGAAAAATGTCTGCTTGTGGTGGCATAGACTTTTCCTATGGCATTTTCGAGTCTGCTTTCTCCATGGGTGCTTTCAATAACGCCGCTTATGAGCAGGTCTCCTTCTCTTACGCTTTGACCTTCACTGACGGCACTTTTTCCTCGCATGACCTCAACTCGTTCTATTATGCCGTCTCGTGTGGCAACGATATTTGAATATGAATGCGGATCGGTATCAAATTCGCTTTTTTTGCCGGTCTTTTCGCGTATTTCCACATATGCAACGCTTCCGTTCATATTAATCGCCATCCAGGAAATTTTTTCGGAATTCAGCAAAACGGCATTTGTGACCTTGTCAATATCCTCTTTTCCAATTTTGTAACCAAGGTCAAAGCCTACCCTTGAAAGCTCGTCTTTTACCTCTGCCGCCGTTACGGATGTGTTTCCGCTTATCCTTATGTCCCAAACGTATTTAGGAGCGAAAAAGTTGATGAGAAAAAATATCAGTGCGCCGACCATAACGCCGTAGCGTCTTTTGTATTTGCCGAGAAATATGGGGAGACCGCCGCTTTTTTCTTCAAATTCAGCTCCGGTTTCCATTAGCAGCCTCCTCAGCCTTTTTGCCGAGAAGAGCGAGGTTCTTAGAAAAAGTCTGCCATCCGAAATTTTTGTTTTTTCATATGGAATCCCGCTTTTTATACAGGCATTTATAAGGGAATGTGCGTTTCTTTCTTCGACCGAGAGAATTGAGTAGCCGAGAAGGATATTTTTAAGCTTGACCGATATTGCCATGGCTATATCTCCTCATATGAGATGCTCTTGATCTTTCCCGATATTACTATGCCGCCTCCGCCGTATGCGGGGCAGGTCAGCTTTTTTCCCTCTATCAGAACACTCGGTCCCGAGGTCTCGAGTCTTATAAGTTCCTCGGAATAAGCAAGTATGGAGCTGCAACCCCATATGACTGCCTCGCAATTTCCCGTTATCTCAATGGAGAGTGGGGAGAGAGCCGAGGAAGAAAGCTCTAATTTTTCGCTTATCCGCACCGAAAACGGTTGCTTTTCGGCGGTTTTATCCTTCTTTTTCATTTTTATCTTCACCCCCGCATAGAATTAAGTATTACCTCAATATTCTATGCTGTGGGAGGATAGGCTATGACTTTTGTGCGCGGGAGAATATCCGCAATTTTGTTTTTTATACTCTCGCTCTGCATTTTTGCCGTTCTTCTCTGTGATTCGGCAGATGCAATATCATATATGAGAGAGGGACTTACTCTTTGCTCCCGTGTTGTAGTCCCTTCTCTTTTTCCTTTTATGGTGCTTTCGGGACTTTTTGTTGAGCTTGGATGCGCAGATGTTCTTGCATCTCTTTTTTCTCGCCCCATGCGTTTTCTTTTCGGAATAAGCGGTGAGGGTGCTGCCGCACCTCTTATGGGAGCACTTTGCGGCTTTCCAATCGGTGCCTCCACCGCTCACAAGCTTTACAGGAGCGGAAGGATAAGCAGGGCGGAGATGAGCTATCTTCTTGCTTTTTCAAATATCCCAGGCTCTGCGTTTCTTATAAGCGCTGTGGGAAGTGCACTATGGGGGGATTCCCGCTTCGGACTTGCGCTTTACATAATTCAGATCGCAGCGGCAATTATCATCGGTGTTTTCATGAGACTTTTCTTTCCATTGCCAAAAAGCGAGATGAAAAAACAGCCTGTCGATAGACCGAGCTTCGGTGTTCGGTGCTTTTCAAAGGTGATTTCAGATGCGGCTTCTTCCATGATAGGTGTTTGTGCCTTGGTCTTGTTTTTTGCATCCTTTGTGGGGGCGCTTTTTTCCTTGCTTGAAAGATTTGAAATGAGTGCCGCCGTAAGCTCGCTCATTTACGGATTTTTTGAAATGTCGGGAGCTGTGGGCGAGGCGGCAATGATCGAAAACAGAGCACTTGGAATGGTGATAACGGCACTTATATGCGGCTGGTCGGGTCTTTCGATACATTTTCAGATAATTTCCATCTGCATAGAGGACGGAGTTTCCTTTGTGCCGTATTTTTCGGCAAAGGCTGCCCAAGCATTGCTTTCGGCACTGGGAATGATCCTCTATATAAGGGTGATAGACCCTGCCATGCCGTCGCTTTATGCTTTTGCTCCAATTTATTCCGAAACAGGGGTGAGCGCAGCAGTTTTCCTTTTGTCAAATTCCGCTTTTATTTTCGGCATAGCCCGGGTCTTATATCTTCGTTTTAAGAAAAAATCCATTTAGGAGCTGTATTTTTCCTCAAGAGCACGGAGCAGAAAGAAAACCTTTGCATTTGCAAGAGCATCGTCATATGCTCTGTGAGATGCTTTCCTTTCGATTTTGAAAAGCTGACAAAGAACGTCAAGGCTGAGACTGTCCGGCATGGGAACGCCGCTTTTTTTCAGCCTTTTTGCATATGTAAGGGTGTCAAAAAGAGAATTTTTGAGATTTTTTCCAAGCTCCGCCATTTCACGACAGATGAATTTGCTGTCAAATGAGACGATGTTGTGACCGAGCAGTATATCGCTACCGATAAAATCGATAAAGGACGGCAATGCTTCTTCAATTTTCGGAGCATCCAGCACCATGAGATTGTCAATTCCCGTAATCTCCTGAATAAGATAGGGAATACTTTTTCGAGGGCGAACAAGAGTGCTGAATTTTTCGATGACCTTTTTGTCCTTTACCTTCAGTGCGCCTATCTCGATTATGTCGTTTGTTCTTGCAAGCCCCGTTGTTTCGATATCGAAAACAATAAACTCTTCAAAAGAGGGATCTGTTATGACAGGGGGCGGTATTATTTCAACCCTCTGCGAGGGATTAAGATAGCTCTTCACAGCGAATAATGCGCTCTTTCGCCGCCAATATATTTGGGGCGTGTTCTTGCACAAAGAATATTAGCCTCACCGATCTTCTTTATCGAAAGGCGGACGGGAACGGCAACTGTGCGAAGATGCATACCTATAAGAGTTCCGCCAATGTCAAGTCCCGCGTGAGCCTTTATGGCTTCAACCGCAACAGGCGATGAAAAGCGCTTATATGCCGTGGTTGCAAAAGAACCGCCCGCCTTTGGCCACGGAACAACGCAAACCTCTTCAAGACCGTATTTTTCGGCACATTCTCTCTCAATTATTATGGCACGGTTAAGATGCTCACAGCACTGTGCCGCAAGATATATTCCCGCCTTTGTACATTCTTCGTAGATCGCTTCAAAGACAGATTCCGCCGTCTCAAGGCTTGAGCCTTTTCCGATCTTTTCACCAACTATCTCCGAGGACGAGCATCCCACAACGAGGATTTCACCCTTTTTTAAATTAGCTTCAGCTATAAGCTCCTTTGCCGCAAGGGCGGCTTCGTTTTTTATTTTATCCGACATGATAAGCTCCAATTCTCTTCCAAGATAATGTTTTATTACCAAAGATTATACCTCATTATACTGAAAAAGTCAATAAATTTTGTTTTTGTACTTGAAAAAAAGAGCCGTTTGTGATAAAATGATTCGGTAAGGGCGGTGATCTTGATGATTTCGGGTAAAAAAATTGTGGATATACTTATTATTTCTTTCCTTATTTCGATGGTCATCATCATCTCCTTTTTCAATATGATATCGGATGAGCAGGGAAGCGAAAATCTCGCGGGAACAGTCCTTTTCCTCATTTTGTTTGCGGGAGCCGAGGTGGTCTCGTATATTCTTTCGAGAAGGGCGGTCGGAGCTTTTTGCTTCGGTTATTTTCTTGCGATTTTGCTCTGCTTTTTGTATGGCTTTGCCATGGACATTTTCGATATGGCATATAATGCCTTTGCATATTTTTGTGCATTTTTGCTTGCACCCTTTTACGGATTTATATACGCAAGTGATGCGGCTTTTGAATATATTTCCCTCGGTGCTGTTCTGATCCTCGGTACGATTGGGGCACTGGTCTGCTTTTTCGGAAAAAAGGAGCGCAAATAAAGCGT
>CAYPKQ010000059.1:0-12674 GCA_964411355.1 uncultured Lachnospiraceae bacterium | reverse complement strand
CATTCCCTTTTCCATATGGCATTATGTGCCAATCTGCTTCGCCGTTATTGTCGGTTATATGAAGGGCTTTTATATGTTTTCCTGCCTTTTGAATGAAATCCAAGTGACTGTTGTTTTTATAAAGATTAAGATGACCCGTATCAAGGCATATCCCAAGATTTGGACTTTTTATTTCATCTATATAGTAAAGCAGATCATCTGCGGATTTTGTTATGTGTGAGTCTCTCATGTTTTCAATGCAGATCACAGTATCCTTCTCCGCAACATAATGGGTAAGCTCCTTCAGAGCTTCAATATTTTTTTGCTGTTTTTCCTTATGGGAAAGTTCGGGATTGTCAAGCATACTGTCACAATGAAGAACTGCATTTTTGATTCCGACTGCCTCAAAAAGATCAAGCTGTTTTTTTAGTATTTCCCTCTCCGTGGCTTCGCTTATTCTGGCGGTAAGTATCAAGTGTCCCTGAGTAAACGAAACCTCATGAGCATCTGAAAACTCTTTGAATTTTTTGCCTACCTCCGTAGCATCACCCCGCTTCATCAAAATAAGGGCGTGTTCGTCCGAAAGTTCTGAATAATTATATCCGTGCTTTTGAAATTCAAGAACTGCATCCTCGGGACAAAGCTCTAAATAATAACTTGACCACATACTAAGCTTCATTTGCTCACCTCATTTATAAATTTATTCTTGACACAGATTATTATACATGATATAATCAAGGTTGTAAATGTAAAAATGTCTCAATAATTTATAAAAAAGTCTTTTTTGGAGGACTCTTAATGATTACAAAAATAATTCATCCCCATATTGAAGATAGGACAGATTTCGATTCTGCTCTGTATCCTATCAGCTGCGGTTATTATAAAGTTGATGCTTCCGACATCGGATGTAAACGGGAAAACGGAAGAGATGATTATTTCATTTTTTATGTTTTGAAAGGGAAGAGCAGTATTGTTATGGATGGAATCGCTCAAACGGTGAGTCAAGGTGATTTTGTTTTTTATGATTTTGGTGACAGACAAGAGTATAAGCATCTTTCGGAATTTGAAACTGAGGTGTATTGGCTTCATTTTGGCGGAAGAAATGCAAAAAAAATACTTTTGGATTTAGGAATTACAAAAAGCATGGTTTTGCATTGTGACACCGATCTCAGCTTTCATTTTGAAAATATTTTGCGTGAGCTGACATATAAAAAAGAGCATTATCACAAAATCATCACGGGTAGTATTTATATGATTTTTGCTTCTGCGGTGAGAAAAATTACCGTTTCAGACTCCGAGCTTGACATTGTTATATCTTCTATGAACAGAATGGAAAATAACAGTCTCACTATCGATAATTATGCGAAAATGTGCAATTTGAGTCGCTCTCATTTTATAAAACGCTTTAAAGAATATACAGGAGACTCTCCGATACGTTTTAAAAATCGGATTATCATAAATAATGCAAAATGGTATTTGAAAAACACTAATTGCTCCATTTCGGAAATATCTAATATTTTGGGCTTTGAAAATATCTATTATTTTTCAAATATGTTCAAAAAACAAATAGGAATATCTCCGCTTGGGTATAGATGTAATAGGACAACATAAGAAAAAAGGGGGTGAGTCATCAGCCCCTTTTGTTTTAGCATAAGTTTTTCCCAATGTCGCCGCTAAATTACTGTTTAGCAGAATTATTAACATTTGAATTATTGGCAAAAAATCGGGACTGAGTCAAAAATTCACCGAAAGCAAATGACTCAGCCCCCTTTTTTCGCTTTATTCTTCTTTAGTAATATCTGCACCGAGACTGCGAAGCTTGCCAACGATATCGTCATATCCGCGCTCGATTGAGATTATGTTTGTTATCTCGGTAGTCCCATCTGCCGCAAGTCCTGCTATTATCATAGCGGCACCGGCTCTGAGGTCCACAGCCTTAACACTTGCTCCATGAAGTGAAGAAATACCTTTAACCTTTGCGGAAACTCCCGAAACCGTTATGTCAGCACCCATTTTCTGAAGCTCTTCAACATATCTGAAGCGGTTTTCCCAAACACCCTCCGAAACCGTACTTTCTCCCTCTGCGCAGCAAAGTACAGCCGTGAGCTGAGGATGCATATCGGTTGGAAATCCGGGGTAGGGAAGTGTCTTTATATTGATCTTTTTAAGAGGCTTAACCTTTTCGATTATTATAGAATCATCAAGCTCTTCTATTGCCATGCCCATTTCCTCAAGCTTTGCGGAAACGCTTTCCATATGCTTGGGGATAACATTTTTAACGCAGATCTTTCCGCCTGTTGCGGAAACTGCAGCCATAAATGTTCCTGCCTCAATCATATCGGGGATAATGGCATAAGTACAGCCGTGAAGCTTTTCAACGCCTGTAATTTTAATAATATTTGTTCCCGCCCCCGTGATCTTTGCGCCGCAGGTGTTAAAGAAGTTGGCAAGGTCAACGATATGAGGCTCTCTTGCGGCATTCTCAATAACTGTTTTGCCTTTTGCGAGAACAGCGGCGATCATGACATTAATTGTTGCACCAACAGAAACAACGTCAAAATATACGGAGTTTCCGTGGAGACCGTTTTCGGCATCAGCATAGATATATCCGCACTCGGTATCGACAGATACCTTAGCACCAAGTGCCTCAAAGCCTTTTATATGCTGGTCGATGGGACGAACGCCAAAATCACAGCCCCCCGGCCATCCGACCTTTGCTTTCTTGAATCTTGCAAGCTCTGCGCCGATAAGATATGTAGAGCCTCTCATCTTGCTGACAAGCTCATAGGGGGAAATGCCGCCCTTTACATTTTTTGAATCTATCGTAACACAGTTTCTGTCGAGATATGTTATTTCTGCTCCCATTGCCTCAAGAATATCAAGTGATTTCTTAACATCATTTATGGCAGGGAGATTTTCTATGGTACATTTTTCGCCGGTAAGGATGCTTGCAACAACGATCGGAAGAGCGGCATTTTTCATTCCGCTTATCTCAACGTCGCCGCAAAGCTTATGCCCGCCGTTAACAATATATCTTTCCATCAGGTCAAACCTCTTCTTTTCAGGGTTATATATAATAAGTAAATACTCGGAATCAATCTCTGTATAAAAACACTACCTTATATTATAACACAAATTCGGATAAAATGAAAACAAAAATTTAAACAAATTTAATATTATTTTTAATAATATGATAAATTTATAACAAACAACATGATTTTATTTAACATCTTGGCTTTCTATGATATTTTTTCACCGTTTACAGCATTGTAATAGGTATCTTCTATACCGTTTTCCTTCCATTCGATGCGCCAAGAGGGCATCAGATAAAGCTTTGATCCGTCAAGTGAAATATGTGAGCAATAACAGATGCTCATATTATCGACAGTAAGCTTTTCGGGAATATTCTCATCCTTTTCTCTTGCAAGTTCAAGCGCGCTCTTCTCAATAAAGAGTATATTAACGCTGTCGAGAGTGTGTGCAGAAAAACTCTCGTCAATTGACAAAAAGCACCATGTTCCATCAAGATATACCGGCAGATCGCCTTCAAAATAGCATTTTAAGGTGTGATTTTGGATGTTTTTTTCATCAAATGTCTGCATTATGAGGGCATATTCGGTCGAATCCTGTTTTTTTGCCGACAATATTTTAAAATCTGTATCAAGGAACATCGAGAGCTTTTCGCTAAACTCTTTGATCTCGTCCTTATTCATATCATCCTTTGGCTCGGAGACATCAAAGCCGTTTTTTGAATAAGATAGACTGAAATCTTCACCGATCTTCAGGCTTGAATCCTTACCGAAAAATTCCGCTCCACCGGGGGTTGCAAAAACCTCCTCGTATTCTCCCATCAGTTTGTTTGCAACTTTTGCGCTGTAATTACTTTCTATATTGCAAACATATACCCTTGAATCATTATCCTTGAGATTCAAGAATTTTTCGTCAGCAGATATGCCGCCGTCAAGCAGGAGCACCGAAATATTGCCGGTAGCTTCTTTATCATAAACCTTTAATCTTGTTCTGCCGAGCAGCATAGCCGAAAGGAAAATATTTACAGCCAAAAGAAGAATTATAAGAAAAGTTTTTATATTTTTCCAGTTCACGGAATATCTCCTTTCGATCAGTTTTTGATCTTAACAGGCTTCCATTCGGCAAAAAGGTTTCCGCCATCACCTGCCTCATATTTATAGACCAAGGTGTATTTAACATTTTCAACGCTTGCATTTTCGGCAATGCTGACGACCCAGCTTGCGGGCATGGACTTCAGCATATTTGAGCGGTCTGCGACGATTTTTGCCGGTAAGAACTTAATTCCCGTAAGCTTTTCCGAGGTGATGTCAATGACAAGGGCATCATTTTGTGAGGCAATTGGAATATTGTCATAAAAATATCCGAATTTCAGAGTAAGTGATTCTCCTTTTCTGAATAGATCGGTCAGTAGCAGTTGTCCGTCACCGATCTCCGCTCCATCGATTTCGGAAAAGATAGAGGCAATGGACTGTGCCGCCAAAAGACATTCATACATGGAATGGGATATGTCCGAATCTTTGCCGGAAAAGATAGAAAGAGATAATCCGTCGGTGTTGTTAAGAGTGGAATACTCTATTTTTTCATCTGTGAAGACGAGAGTTCCGTGGGTTGCCATAAAAACTGTGCCGCTTATCTCGTTGTCAAAATAACTTCCGGTTTTGTTTGGATTGATGTTAAGGATTTCAGCGAATGTATTTTGAAGCTCTGCATTTTTTGAAAGATTTTTTATTCCTTCCGAAAGTAACAGAGAATTTTTTGAGGGCATATCATCAAAAATAAGTGTTGATGAAAGAAGATTATCGTTTGCAGAAGAATAAAATTTTGCAGAGACCATAGCACCCGCTTCTCTGTAAATTTCAAGATCTGCGATGCCGACGCCGCCAAGAGGTGTAGCCTGAAGTAAATATTTTTTCACCTCTCCGCTGGGGCTTCTTGAAAGCGCAAATATTGAGTCTTTTGCGTTTTCAAGGGGGTAGATTATGATCTCATTTATAACGGATGAAGATATTTTTTCACTCGACTGCTCGGGATTTGAGCTGTTTTTATCTATCGAGTCAAGATAAAGAATGACTGCAGGAAGGGGTGTATGATATTTTATATAAATAAAATTATTTGAAGATATTGCGTTGTCAAATATATGCGCCTCTTCTTCAAGAACAGTGCATCCGGATGAAAACATAAAAGCAATGCTGCTTTCCACAAGCGAATATATCTCCTGCATATAATTTTTTCCGGAGCAAATAGCGAAAACATCGTCTGTTTCTTTTTTAAATGCGATCTGTGCGGGGAGGATCATATTTTCCGAAATAGAATCTATTTCGGCTGAAAAGGTGGATTTAAGAGTAAAGCTGTTTCCGATATCATTATCAGCGGCATTTTCATTTCTTTGGCGAAGCTCACCGAAATGTAGAAGAACCATCAGTATAACTACAAGAAAAAGAAATGTAATGATAATGGTTTTGAAAATCTCCGCCTTTTTCATTTTTCGTCCTCCTTTTCTTTTTATCTCTTATTCTTCGGGTTCGTTTTGCAGCTTTGTATTAACGGGCAGAATGATATCAACTATCGTTCCGATATTCAGCTTGCTTTGAATCCTGATATTTCCGCCGTGAGCTTCGATAAGCTCTTTGGCAATTGCAAGTCCAAGTCCCGTACCGCCCGTGTCGCTGGTGCGAGCCTTTTCGACTCTGTAAAAGCGCTCGAATATTCTCGGAAGATCCTTTTCGGGAATTCCGAGACCGTTATCCATTATTCGGATAAGGATATTTTCTTTATCCGCCATGGAGCTGCTGACGACGATTGTTCCGCCATCGGGGGTATATTTTATTGCGTTGGAGATGATATTCACTATAACCTGATCGATCCTGTCTTTATCCGCAGTCATTCTCGGTATGTTTTCTCCCGCTTGAAGCATAAGCTTGTGACCGTGGGAGACGGCATCAACATTCATGACCTCGCAAAGATGGCGAAGGCTGTCATTTATGTGATATTCGACTATCTGCCATTTTGTGCGCTTGTTATCAAGTCTTGAAAGTGTAAGCAGGTCTCTTACGATTCCCGTCATTCTGTTGCTTTCGCTAACGGTCATTTCAAGGAGCTTTGTCCTTATCTCACCGGGAAGCTCGGGGTGTTCAAGCACCGTTTCGCAAGCTCCCTTTATGGCGGTGAGAGGGGTACGAAGCTCATGTGAAACATTTGCAACAAACTCCCGTCTTGATTTTTCAAGCTCATAACGTGAGGTAACATCGTGAATTACGGTAATTATACCGTCACGCATCTCTCCGCTTTCGTTATATCTGATTCCACCGAAATTGACCTCGAGAACTCTTGATGCAAAAACGACCTCATCAAAGATGATATTGCTCTCATCCGGAAGATCATCTTTTCCGTTTTCGGTTGCACTCTGGATATCAAAAAGATTAAGGAGTGTGGAGAGGTTAAATCGGTCGTTAAATTTATCACCGAAAAGGTCGATGGCGAATTGGTTGATGTTGAGCACTTTTCCGTCATCCGTAAATGTAATAACGCCTGCCTGAAGATGTGAAAAGACGGTTTCGAGCTTTTTCTGTTCTCCCGCAACCTCATCAAGGGTCGTTTTCAGCCTTTTTTTCATGTGGTTGAAGGTATCTGTGAGAATACCGATCTCATCCTTTGAATGAACCTCGATCTTGTGCGAAAAATCACCCGCCGCAACGAGCTTTGCACTCTTTGTAAGTGTCTGTATAGGTGCGGTTATTGCTTTTGAGAGGAAGAATGCGAGCACAACTGCGATAACGAGACCGATAAGGATGGATTGCAGTATGATAGTAAAGAGCATCCAGCTAAGCTGGCGCATATCATCCTGGGAATCCCTTATATAAATGATGCAGGAGCGTTCTTCTCCCTCAAGATATAGAGCAAAATCGGTATATGACACCGCCTGGCTTTGAGTGCCGGATGTCTTTTTATTCATTGCGCTTATAAGATTTGGGGTTTTTTCGGGGTAAGATTTATCCGAAGAATCGGAGCTTTCAAGAAAATTCCCGTTCATATCCAGAATGTAGAAATTTCGATAGCTGTCGATTCCGAGAATACTGCTGTATGATAGGAGTATCTCCTTTTGCCTCTTTACATAATCGCTGTTACCGAGAGCACTCTCAAGCTCCATATAAAGCGGTGAATCATCGGCAAAGGTAGTCTCCATAATATTGGAAAATGCGCCCGAATAATAGCTGTAAATATTGCCGAGAAGAACCACGGCAACAACGCTCATTACCGTGATTATGAAAACCACAAGAATAAGTATTATTTTGGAATACAGACTCTTTTGCATAATGTCTATTCCTCTTTTTTTATTTAAGATAGTAGCCTATGCCGCGCTTTGTAAGCAGATATTCGGGCTCGCCCGGATCTTTTTCGATTTTCGCACGAAGTCTTGAAACTGTAACATCAACAGCTCTAATATCACCCAGATATCCTTCATAGCCCCAAACTGTTTCCATTAGCTGCTCGCGAGTAAACGGTTTGCCGAGATTTTTTGCAAGAAACAGAAGGAGGTCATATTCCTGACGTGAAAGGGAAATTGCTTCACCGTCAAGGGTAACATCGTATTTTTCAGTGTCTATTGTAAGTCCGCGGACTGTGATGCTTTTTTGTTCCTCGCTTGCATTTTTTTCGGGATTTACAAGCTCATTTGCGCTGCGGCGGATGTTAGCTTTTATTCTGGAAAGAAGCTCGCTGAAGGAAAATGGCTTTGTCACATAGTCATCGGCACCTGTATCGAGACCGAGTATCTTATCCTTTTCCTCTTCTCTTGCTGTGACCATGATAATAGGTGTTGAAAGCTTTTTTCTTACTCTTGCGCAAACTTCAAAGCCATTCATCTTGGGAAGCATGAGGTCAAGAAGGATAAGGTCAAACCCGCCTTTGAGTGCTTTGCTTAGCCCCTCCTCGCCATCCGAGGCAATGTCGTATTCATAACCTGCCAGCATAAGATTTACCGCAAGAAGCTGGGCAATATTGCTTTCATCCTCAACTATAAGTATCTTTTTCTTTTCATTCATGTTTTTTACCTCTTAATTTCCAACAAGAGCATTTATCGCAGTAACGGTTTTTCCGCTCTCTTTTGCTTCTGCGATTATCTCTTTGAATTTTGTTATGTTGTCAGTGGTGATTTTGTCAAAAAAAATGGTGTCGTTTATATTGAAATTTACTGTTGAAGCCGAACCGATATTGCTCAGACGATAGCTGTCGTTGAGGAGAATGAAGCCCATATCTCTCAGCTCATTTTTTCCGCCGGAGGAAAGAATCAGAAGCGTTTTTCTTTTTATGAGCGAATAAAGCTTTTCATTTATAGCTTTTGCTTGCTCTGTATGGGAATTTTCACTGTTTTGGTCTGTTTTTATTGCAAAAGTATGACCTGCCCCTGCCATATTCAGAATGATAGGAATGTTTTTGCTCTGTGAAATGAATTTTTCGGAGAGGGCAAAGGTCATGGATATGCCTTGTTCTGATGCTGCATCCAAAAGTGCGTAAATCTCTGCATTGTTCATGTCTGAAATATCCGAGAAGAAGGAGAAAACCTCTCTTTTTACAGCAATTCCGCCGATTCCCGCACTGCCTGTGTAACCGTCTGCCAGGGTAACATAATAATCGATAAGAATTTCCAAGGGCTGAAGCGATTCGTCAAGATAGAGTCTTACAATATCCTTATCATAAAACACAGCATGCTCAAATCCGATCCCCAGTATTTCAAGGACGGTGTGTGCGGAAATATAAAGTTCATTGTCGCCTCCGAAAACAGCGATGTCGCCTCTTGTTCCGTCATGCGAAAGGTATCTGCCGTTTTCTGATGAAACCGAAATGAATCTTCCGTCATCCCTTTTTATGAGATAGCAGTCAAATTCCTCTTTGTAGCTTATTGAAAGGCAATCAAAAGAACCAAGAACCGATATGGGAATGAGGTGTTCCTCGTCTTTTGTGATGAGAGGTAGTATGGAATTCTTGTACCAAGCCTCATTGCCAATAAAGATGGTTGGAATATCCTCTTCATCAGCGTTGACATTCGGCAAAAAAAGGAGCGTAAGAAGTATCGCAAGTGCCATAAAAACGCAAAGACTTCTTGTTTTCATAATTCAAGCTCCTTTCTTTTTTTTAGTGTTCTTTGTAATATGCGACAGCGAGGTCGACCACCATTCCATAGCTTTTTTCTCCCTCGGTGCCGTTGAGCTTAAGGTAGGTGTCATTAACAGCTCCGCTTACAGAGCTTGCAACAGAATCTCTGAACTGATCGAAGAAATCAGCATACGCAATAAGCTCATAAAGAATATTGCTGTTCAGCGTTCTGAGTGCCTTTGCATATAGATCTTCATCTGCAATATAAAGCGCATTAAGGACATAATCAAGCATATTTACATATGCACTGTATCTTATATAAGGGTCAGAGCTGTCCTTACATACAAGAAAAGCAACGAAATTCGCCTCGTCCTCACGAGCTATGCCTCTCTGGTGTGCAAGCTCATGTGCTGCGGTGAAGGGTAGGGTATAATCCGGAAAATAAGTGTTGATATTTGCCTCACCCGTAAAATATGAGTATATGCCGGTAATGTGGGTATAGGACATGGAACGGCTCATGACAACGGGCTTCAAGTTGCTTTTCATATTTGAGATAAATTTATTTTCCTTTGAAAATGCTTTATAATCTTGATTCAGCTTGTCCGAAAGCTCACCTATATCATAAGGCATTATGGAAAACTTCAGCGAACGGAAAGTAACAGATTTTGCTTCTTCGTTTGCTTTTTCTGAAAGTATTATGGCTGTGTTATAAAGCTCCTCTGAGCTTACGGCTTTTCTGTCAAGATCCAATTTTTTGTCGATGGAGGTGGTGTTATATCCGACTCCAAAGGACCAGAAAAAGAGAATATAGAAAAGGCAGACAAATGATAGGAGCGAAACGATGTATGTGAGGACTGATCTCCAAGAATCAGAATGATTTTTGACCGCATATCTGATGAGGAGAAATGCAATGACGGGAATGAGCAGTATAAGAGCTTCAGCTATGGAAAAGGGTAAAAAATTCGTTATATTTGCGGTGATAAAACGAATGACGGCACTTATCCTCAGATTGAAAAAATCCGAAAACGATGCTGAAAATCTTGAAATAATGTGCAAAACAACCGTTAAAGCTGTAATGCAGAAGATGATCTTTGAAAACAGCGGAAGTTTTTTTGCTTTTTTTTCGATTCCGTAGGTTTTGATGTAATTATCCACTTTTTATACCTCGATCTTTAAATTATGTTTTTTTAAAACTGCTTCCATATCGTTGGGAAGCGGTGCGAAAAGCTCTGTGACCTTTCCGGATTTCGGATGGGGAAAGGAAAGATAATAGGCATGAAGTGCTTGCCTTGAAATTTCTTCGGATTTTTTTCCGTAAAGGTCGTCTCCGAGGATAGGCACTCCAAGATGTGCAAAATGAAGCCTAAGCTGATGTGTTCTGCCCGTTATCGGACTTGCTTTAACGGCGCTTAAAGCCCCGTCGCTTGAAAGCACCTCATAGTTTGTTATAGCTCTTGCCGCATCGGGAAGTGCGCCGCAGACCTCGCGTGTGATTATGCTTTTCTCACGCCGCCTGATGTATGTGTCGATCCTACCTTCTTTTTTGGGAAGCGTTCCGAGAAGCAAAGCAATATATTTTTTCGTTATAAGTCCCTTTTGCATTGCCCCGTAAAGCCTGTTTGCGCTTATCCTGTTCTTGGCAACCAAAACTATCCCGCTCGTGTTTCTATCCAGCCTGTTTACAGAGCGAAAAACAAAAGGCTCGTCCTTCTTTTGCATATAAAAGCAAAGACCGTTTGCCAGAGTGTCGGAAAAATGACCGTGAGAGGGATGGGTTGGCATATGAGGAGGCTTATTCAGAGCAATGATGTCATCATCCTCATAGAGAATGGCAAGGGGCAGCTCTGTGGGAACGAGGTTTTCATTCTGTTCTTTGTCCTCGACCTCAAGGCAGAGCACTTCACCTTGGTGCAAAACTCTGCGCACAGTAACGTGCTCACCGTCAACTGTTATTCCGCTCGGGCTTTTCTTGAGAGAAGTGATCATTTTTGAGGAAAGACGAAGCTCTTTTTTCAGTATTTCAAGAACTGTTTTTCCGTTTCTGTGAAGATCTGTTTCAATTCTCATAAAAGCCCTGCCGAATTCAAAAATATTCATCGTACTATTATATCATAAAATATTAATATTAGCAATAGATATTTTTAATATTATCATTTGCACAAAACTTGATGAGCTTTTTTGTGCAGTATGCCGATATGAAAAAATAAAATCAAAAATCACTTGAAAAATTCGGAAAAAAAGTGTATTATATAGGTAGTTAAAATTCTATCAAACAGAAAGGAATATTTTATCATGAAATTAAGTGTTTTGGCTAATCTTTATGGCGCAAAGTCTCTTGATGAGACTCTCTCCATTCTTACAGGTCTTGGCGTACATACAGTCGAGATAGGTGCCGGCGGATATCCCGGAAAGGCTCATTGCAATCCTGCGGAGCTTCTTGCAGATGCGAAGAAATATGATGAGTTTGTTGCCACATTCAAGAAGTACGATGTTGAGATCTGTGCTCTTGCTTGCCACGGTAACCCTCTCCATCCCGATGCGGCTGTCGCAAAGGCTTATGATGAGGATTTCAGAAATGCGATCCTTCTTGCCGAAAAGCTTGGTGTTGACACTATTATCGGTTTCTCCGGTTGTCCCGGCGACAGCGAAGGCTCAAAGTATCCTAACTGGGTAACTTGCCCCTGGCCCGAGGACTTCCTCGCAATTCTCGATTGGCAGTGGAACGAAAAGCTCATTCCTTATTGGAAGGAGATGGGTGCATTTGCGGTGGCTCATAATGTTCCTCATATCGCTTTCGAGATGCATCCCGGCTTCTGCGTTTATAATCCCGAAACTCTCCTTAAGCTTCGTGCGGCAGTAGGCGACGTTATCGGTGCAAACTTTGATCCTTCTCACCTTATCTGGCAGGGAATGGATCCCGTTGCAGCTATCCGTGAGCTTGCGGGTGCTATCTACCATGTTCATGCAAAGGATACAAAGATCGATAAGTATAATACCGCAAAGAACGGTGTTCTCGATACAAAGCATTATGGCGACGAGCTTCACCGTGCTTGGGTATTCCGTACAGTTGGATATGGTAATAACGAGACATATTGGAGAGATCTTGTCAGCAATCTCCGCCTCTGCGGTTATGACAGAGTTCTTTCTATCGAGCATGAGGACAGCGTAATGTCCATCGACGAAGGTCTGCGCAAGGCAGTTTCCTTCCTCAAGGATATCGTAATTTACGAAGAAAAGCCCACAACCATGAGCTGGGCTTAATACTTACGGGCGGCTCATTTTGAGCCGCCTTAAGCATTTGCAAATTAAACAGTAATTCAGAGAGGTGTTTCGCCGCTGCGGTGGCGAGGAGCACCCGTGCGCTCCACCGCACAAGCATTAAAAAAAGCTTGACCAAAACCTTTAAAACTAAAAATATAGGTTGCTTATTCAGATTTCTACGTGAAATTATCGGCAATTCCACGTAGAAAAGAGATAAACACCATATAATAAGTCCCCTTTATTAAGTTTTGATCGACCTTTTTTAAAAGGTCGCAGGGTCAAGTGCCTGTGCGCTTGTCGCCAACGCAGAG
>CAYPKQ010000058.1:0-12677 GCA_964411355.1 uncultured Lachnospiraceae bacterium | reverse complement strand
CAAAAGCTCCTCTTTTTTTCTGAAGCCCCAAAGAACGCTGATACATGGAAGTTCTGCGTTTTTTGCGGTCTCAACATCCACCTCGGAATCTCCGATAAACACTGCCTCTTCCTTTTTTACACCGAGTGCGCTGAGTGCAGCAAGGACCATATCGGGCTCGGGCTTTCTCGGCACACCTGCAATCTCACCGAGAGCATAATCCAGCTGAGGATAAAATTCCGCCGCAAGCTCCTTCACAGCACTGTCGATCTTGTTCGACACCACCGCCATTTTTATGCCCATGGCACGGAGAGCATCAAGTGTTTCCGAAATTCCGTCATAGGGGCGTGTTTTTATCTGACAATGCGCCGAATAATACTCGCGAAATTCGCAAAACAGACGCTCAAAATCGGGATTTTTCTCTCCATTCGGAACAGAAAGAGCAACAAGCCTTCTTATTCCGTTTCCAACAGAGCATCTTGTTTCTTCAAATGTGCGCTCCTCATATCCGTTTGTGCGGAGAAGATGATTTATACTGTCATGAAGATCGCTGAGAGTATCAAGGATAGTTCCATCCATATCCCATATTATTGCTTTATATTTCATTATACACCTCTAAATTCAGTCCCTTGATTCTATTACCAAAAGTGCGCCCTTTTTAACCGAGATGAGTGCGATATTTCCCTCTATCTCATTCGACACCGCAAACTGATTATTTCTGAATATCTTTGCATTTTTAAGGGGGTATTTGCACCCTTCCGCCGAAACTCCCTTACATACCTTATCAAGTGCCACAAGAGAAAGATATTTATAGCCCGTTCTCGGAACGAGAAGGCTGTCATTTTCAAGATATCTCACTCTGTTATATCCGTTTGTGATATAGCAATGGATTCCTCTGGCTTTCATATCCGAAAGGATGCCAACGCTTGAGAGTGAATGATCAAGTCTTGTTCCGATTCCGCCAATAATGACGATATCGTCACATCCGCGCTCAATAGCTATCTCCACCGCCGCCTGTGTATCGGTGCAATCCTTTTCACATTCCAGCTTTATAAGCTCAATGCCATCCGGAACACTTGCGCTACCCAAAGAATCAAGATCCCCAATGAGAATATCAACTCTTTCTCCCATAGCGCGTGCATTCAGATATCCGCTGTCCGCAGCTATTACAAGATCATCTTTTTTGGGCTTTTCGATTATATTCTCGGCAAGAACTGCTCCGCCGCCGTAAATAAATGCCTTCATAATGTAAATCCTTTAATTTTTGCTCCAAGCCTTTTTCTCTTTAAGTACATTAAACATAGAAACAAAGCTCTCATGTCTGCTTTTGGCGATCTTCCCCTCTCGCACGGCCTCAACTATTGCACATCCTTCTTCCTTTACATGGGTGCATTTGGTATATCTGCATGAACCGATAAGAGGCTCAAATTCCCTCATAGTCATAGGGAGCTCGTCCTTTGTAAAGAAGTCAAAGCGTTCAAAATCAAGCATACTGAAGCCGGGAGTATCCGCAATGCAGCCCTCTGTAAAATTCTCTCCGATAGGAAAAAGCTCAACGTGGCGTGTGGTATGCCTTCCTCTCTCGATCTTTCGGCTGATATCCGAGGTATCAAGCCCGAGTCCGGGGAAAAGAACATTCATAAGAGTTGATTTTCCAACTCCCGAAGCACCTGCAAATGCCGCAGTTTTGCCCACAAGCTCTCCTTTTACAAAATCCTTTATCTCATCTGTACCCTCGCCCGTCATGCAGCTAAGAACAAACACACGGTAGCCTGCAAGGCGGTAAATTTCGGCAAGACGGGACGCATTTTCTCGATCAAGCTCGCATTTTCCCACCACAACTACCGGCTCTATTCCGCTATGTTCAAGAATTGAGAGCATTTTATCCACCGTTTCAAGCACGGGGGCGGGAGATGCCGCCGCCATTGCGACAAACATAATGTCAATATTGGAAACGGGTGGTCTGATAAGAGAATTCTTCCTCGGAAGTATCTCGCTTATCATAATGTCTCGCCCGTCATCCTTTGGCATAGCTTCTCCATCCTTCGTCTCGAAGGATGATTCGGTATAAATGACCTCAACCTCGTCGCCAACGACGGGAATTATATGATTATGTCTGAAAACACCTCTGGCGCGAGACGGACACACCTTGCCTGCAAGGGGATCATCTCCACTCTCAAGAAGAACAAAATATAGTCCTCCGATGCCCTTGATTATTTTTCCGTGTTTACGGTATTCCATATTACCTCAATTTAAGCCTATTCCGTAGTCGGAGGCATAGGCCATGCGTGAGGAAAGCGAAATTTCGCCATCCTTTACGGTAAGCTCTATCATCCTTCCGCCGCGAAGGCTGTTATTTATATCAAATGTTCCGCCAAGACCGTATCCGTCATATCCTATACTTGCGGCATAGCCAAGCTCAATGCCGCAGTATTTGCCCGAGAAGGAATTGAGATGGTCATGACCTACGTAAAGTCCCAAAACATTTTCAGCATCAAGCACTGCCGCGAAAAGTCCCGAATTTATGGGGGATGAAGCAACCTTTTCTCCATAGTTTCCAAGCATTCTTGTTGCCTCGGGGTTTTCCGCAATTATCGTAAATTCGGGAACAGGCGTGTGTGTGACCACAACGGTTGGCATTTTCCCCCTGTTTTCTCTGTCGAGCACACTTTGATTTTCACTAAGCCAAGCGATATGGGAAGTGGGTACATATCCGTAATCTATGCCGATTTCCATTTCATCCGAGAGCAAAGGCTCACCCGATGCGCCGCTGTTCATAGCTGAAATCATCGTACTTTGTCCCATTGCCCAAATGCCGAACATGGGCGCACTTCCGTTATCTATCTCCCCAAAGGGATATATGGGTAGAAAGTAACTGATAGCTTCATCCGATACAAATTCGCTTTTTGAAACGCAGTATTCAAATGAGGAATAGACCTCCATCTGTGCCTCCGGTGAAAGCCCGCCGTCGGTATCCTGCTCACCGAAAACCACAGCCCAAGGGATCTTGCGCTCTTCAAGGGGAGAAACAAGGGCAGCGAGATATTCTTCAAGCTCTGCCTTTGTTGTCATTCCACCCGAAACATCACCCGCAAACATCACAAGATTCGGCTTTTCTGTTTCTGCCATGGCTTCAATAGCACTGACGGTATTTGGATTTATATCCGCATCCGAGAGCACGAGGATTCTGAATTTTCCGCTCTCGGTGAAATTAAGGGGCACTTTTGTGCTTCTGAGGGACATGGAAGGCTCGCTTCCGTCTCTGCCCACAAAAGAAATACTCATATTCCTTGCCAATGTGAGATTTCCGTTTATATATGCTCCAACATAAGAATCAACAAAATATTTTACCGCAGTTTTTGCACCTGCTTCCGAAAGCGCCGCAATCGAAACATTATCTCCGCTCCCGAGAAGCACCGCATAACCGTTCTTTCCAAGCGCAGCAAGAGTTGTTATATAGTCATCACTTGAGCGATTTGTATGACCAACCCTTATTTCATGTCTCGAAAGGCTTTCTGCATCTGTAACCACCTTAAGAGAAACGCCTGTTTTCTGCCAGAAAAGGTCTCTCAAATGCTCCGCCGCACTCGCTCCCCATGTATCCGATTCACTATAAACGATAACATATTCACGGGAGCTTGATCTGCCCGATTCTGTCATCTGACTTATATGCTTTATACTGTCTCCGCTATATGAATAGGCAAGAACGGTACAAAGAACTACCGAAATAAGACTGATAACGGCAAAACCGATAATTGCGGTCCTTCTGAGAAGCTCAAAATGATTTTTCTCTCTTCTTTCCGTTCTTTTTGAAGGAGTTTTAGGAGCGATGGGAGTTTTTTTCTTCTTTTGAGGGGGCTTTGGCGTCCCTCTATGCGGTGTATTTTGCGGCGATCCGCCATTTGCCGCTTGATGCGGCGGCATCTGTCCTCTTTGTGCCGTCCGGGGCGGATGATTTGGTATATTTCTGCCGACATTTTGAGGTCTCACCGGGGGGGAGGCTGGCATTGGCCTACGGACAAATATCTCCTCACCAACCTCGCCGAGATCCTTTTTATTTTCATTATTTTCCATAAATCTTCTCGTTAATCCGAACCTGCGCTGACCTCATAGTTCACCACAGGATCTCCATCAATATTATATCCGATGCTGATAGAAAGGATAGTTCCCGCACTCTCCGAGGAGGAAATAACCGTGGCATCGCCAAGAGAAAGCTCATGCTCACTGAGAAGCGTCCTTGCCTTTTTCACTGTCATTCCCACAACATTTGGAACTCTCCACCCATCTATCTCAACAAATTCAATACTCGGTCCTGCCTCATAGTCACCATTGCTGACTGTGAAATTCACAGTTGCAACGCCGCTTGAAATGGGCGTTCCGGGCGTTGGATACTGCTCAATTATCCTTCCCTCTTCAAGCTCGCTTGGTGCTTCGCTTCTCTTTCCGAGCTTAAGCCCCACCTTTGCAAGCTCTGTCTCTGCCTGTCTAACGGTAAGACCGGTGATATTGGGCACAGACTTTGTTACATAGCTCTGACCACCGCTTACAGTCAAGGTTAACGATGTGCCGGGAGCAACGCCGGTTTTAGGAAGTAAGCTCTGACCTATAACGATCCCCGCAGCCTTATCCGACTCCTCGTATGTGACCTCGGTAATGATGAGGGCAAGGTCTGATGCCATCTGTCTTGCATCTGTCTCGCTTGCCCCTCTGAAATCGGGAACCTCAACAGCATTTGAGCCGGATGCCTTACCCATGCTCACATAAACCGTAACAGTTGAGCCTACCGCCGCAGAATCACCTGCCGCAGGGTAGGTATAGCACACCTTTCCACTTGCCACGCTCTCGCTAAATACCTGCTCAAGAGCAACCTTAAGACCAAGCTTTTTAAGAGAAAGCTCCGCATCTCTGCCGGATTTACCCTCATAGCTTTCAAGTATCAAAAGCTCAGCTCCGAGACTCACCGTAAGCCTTACGGTCTGCTTTTGCTTGTTTGCCGATACCTTTACTCTCTGTCCTTCCGAGGGGTACTGATCAAGTATCTGTCCCTTTACGGAATTTGAATCATATTTCTCGGTTATATCGACCGTATAATAAGTTGAGCTGAGCCCCACCGCATCCTGTGTTGTATAGGTATATCCCACAACCTTCGGAACTGTCAGGGTTATAATATCGGAATCTACGTTTATTATTCCGAAAATTCCGAGTGCTGCATCAAGAAGCACAAAAAGGCTCACAAGAAAAACTACCGCAAAGGCAGATGCAACACCAAGTATGATCGGGAACATACTTTTTCCGCCCTTTGAGGTCTTATTTTTCTTTGGCTGCGGCTTTTTTGCCGTTTTTTTTGCAGGGGTATTCTTGGGATTTGGACGGAATACGATTCCCGGATCTGCTTTAAGGCGCGCTATTTGACGAAGCATCTGAGTTGCACTCTGGAAGCGTATTTCGGGATCCTTTTCCATTGCCGAAAGGGTTATCTGTTCAAGCCCTCTCGGAATTGAAGGATTGATACTTCTTGGGGGAATGGGATCGTCATTTATCTGCTTAAGCGCTACCGTTATCGGGCTTTCGTCATAAAACGGGAGCTTTCCGCAGGACATCTCGTAAATCATAACACCCAGCGAATAGAGGTCACTTCTTCTGTCTATCGCCTTGCCCTCTGCCTGCTCCGGGCTTATATAGAAAACAGTTCCTATCGCCTTATCGGTAAGGGTAAGAGTTTCGGCATTGGGGAGCTTTGCGATTCCAAAGTCCATCACCTTAATAACGCCGTTTTTCAGCAGCATTATATTCTGTGGCTTTATATCTCTGTGAACAACGCCCTTTGAATGTGCGTGCTCAAGGGCATGGAGTATTTGCTCTGTATAGCTTATTATCTCGCCAAAGGACAGAACGCCCTTTCTCGTCATATAATCCTTAAGGGTTATGCCCTCTATATACTCCATGACGATAAATTTTATATTACTTCTAACGGAAATATTGAAAATTCTTACAACATTTGGGTGAGAAAGCATTGCAACAGCCTTTGATTCATTTACGAATCTTCTCACCTGCGCTTCATCACTTGCTATGTCCTCGCGAAGCATCTTGACGGCAACAGTTCTCTTTTCGGCAAGATCGTATGCTTGGAAAACCACCGCCATTCCGCCAACGCCTATGGTCTTCATTATCCGATATCTGTTATCGAATACCTGACCCACATAGCGCTCGTAACCTTCCATATTCATTTATTTGCCCTCTCCTTCTTATATTTTCAGAAGCACAACGGTAATATTATCTGCACCGCCGTTTGCATTTGCCGCTTCTATAAGAGAGAGAACCTTTTTCTCCGGCTCACCGTCGCCCGAAACTATCTTGCATATCTCTTCATCCTGTACCATTCCGGTAAGACCGTCGGAGCAAAGCAGAAAATAGGTATTACCATCAAAATCCGTCTCCACCGTCTCGATATCCGCCTTTATCTCCGCCTCTGTTCCAACAGCACGCATTATAATATTGCGATTTGAGCTGTTTTTAGCCTCCTCCGGCGTAAGCTTTCCCATATCTACAAGATACTGAACATAGGAATGGTCATGGGTAAGCTGCTCTATCTCACCACCGCATACCCTGTACATACGGCTATCTCCGATATTGACAGAATATGCACCCTTCGGGGTATAAAGAAGCGCAACAAGAGTCGTTCCCATACCGCTAAGCTCGGGACGCTTCTTCGCCTCATCAAAAACCGCCTTATTTGCACAGCTTGCAGCGTTTTCGAGAAGTAATTTAAGATCAACCCCGTCGCTGTCAAGCTTGCCTTCCTTAACTCTCGGCAAAAGAACCGCCTTTATCTCCTCCGAAAAGGCTTCAAGAGAGAGGCGGCTTGCCTCTTCTCCGCCCGCAGCTCCGCCCATTCCGTCGCAAACGGCAAGAACGAGGGAATCCTCACCTATTTCATATATGCCAAAGCTATCCTGATTTCCTTTTCTCAGTTTTCCTATGTCGGTTTTTCCAAAGTATATCATATTTCCTCCGAAGCTTATGCTTTCTTTAAGCATAAGGATATGTTCCAAGTTTTGTATTTATGTAAAACGGCATTTGCCGTGTATCATTCTTCTTTTTTTGAGTTTTCTCTGCGAAGCTGTCCGCAGGAAGCATTTATATCCGAGCCGAGCTTACGTCTGACAGTTGCCCTTATTCCTCTTTTTCCAAGGGCATTGGCAAATGTCCTTATTGCATCGTCCCCGCTCCTCTTGAATCCTGTTTCCTTTACCTCATTTACCGGTATCAGATTCACATGGATCGGCATACTTTCTTTTTCGCTTCTCAGTGCTCCGTTAAGGAGCTTTGCCAGCTTTTCTGCGTTTTCTGCCGAGTCGTTTTTCCCCGATATCAAGGTATATTCAAAGGAGATGCGCCGCTTTGTGACGCTGTAATAATCACGGCAGGCACGAAGCAGCTCGCTGACACCCCATTTATTATTTATCGGCATTATGGCGCTTCTCGTTTCGTCATCGGGAGCGTGCAGCGATATGGACAGCGTTATAGGAAGATCAAGCTCCGAGAGCTTATATATCTTATCAACAAGACCGCAGCTTGAAAGCGAAATATGCCTATAACCTATATTAAGTCCTTCCTCGCATCCCACAAGTTTTAAAAATTTCACCACATTATCAAAATTATCAAGCGGCTCGCCTATTCCCATCATCACGATGTTGGATATTCGCTCACCCGTATCATTCTGCGCCGCAATGACCTGCCCCAGAAGCTCGGATGGAGTAAGATCGCGAACCTTTCCGCCAATGGTTGAAGCGCAAAATCTGCACCCCATCCTGCACCCCACCTGAGATGAGATACAAATGGTATTTCCATGGTTATATTTCATCACAACAGACTCTATGCAGTTGCCGTCAATAAGCCCGAAAAGGTATTTAACCGTTCCGTCGATGGCGGAAACAAGCTTTTTTTCGATATAAGGCAAGCGATATTCGCATTTTTCCCCAATCTTTTCACGCAGTGCCTTTGAAAGATTTGTAATGTCTTTTGGATGAGTGCCTTTATGTATGTTTGTAAAAATCTGCTTTGCCCTGTATTTTGCCTCCCCAAGCTCCTCTGTAACGAAAGTCTCAAGCTCTGAGAGTGAGAGAGACAAAATGTCGATCTTTTTTTCTTTTATTCCGTTTTCCATATGTCTCCCCCTTTTTTGTTAATTTTTCTTGAGTTTTGCTATGAAAAATCCGTCGCTGCCGTGCTCATCGGGATAAAGCGTCAGCATTCCATCGCTTTTTATTCCTCCTACCTCAAATGGCACGAGAGAAAGTTCAGGATGCTTTTCCATAAGTATTTTAATATTGGTCTCGTTCTCCGAGGGTAATATAGTACAGGTGGAATAGACCATTATTCCTCCCTTTTTCAGATAACGAAGATTGTTTTCTGCAATTGAAAGCTGAATTTCGGGAAGTCTGTCGATATCATTCAGCTCCTTATATCTGATATCCGGCTTTTTGGCTATAACTCCAAGCCCCGAGCATGGCACGTCGCACAAAATTCTATCCGCAGTCTCAAAAAGAGCCTCGTCATATTTTCTGCCGTCCTTCGCCTCAGCTCTTATTATGTCGATTCCAAGCCTTTCCGCTCCCCGTCTGATAAGTGAAAGCTTATTTTCGTGAAGTTCAAAAGAGCTGACCTCACCTTCGTTTTCCATATCCATAGCAACAGAAAAGCTCTTGCCGCCGGGTGATGCACAGCAATCTATGATTTTTTCGCCCTTTTTCGCTCCGAGTACTGCAGCACAAAGCTGTGAGGCCTCGTCCTGAACGAACCAAAGTCCTTCCGCTTCTCCCGGGATCATCGAATAGGGAGTGCTTCCCGAAAGCTTGATTCCAACCTCCGAAAAGCTTGTTTTTTCGGCAGATATTCCGTTTTCGGTCAGCAAAGACAGCAGAGCATCACGGCTGATTTTCAGAGTGTTTGTCCTGAGTGTCATAAAGGGAGCTTCATTCATTGCGGAAAAGATCGCCTCGGTGCGCTCTCTGCCAATATCATGGCAGAATCTTTCGCATATCTCCTTCGATACCGAATATTTCACAGAAAGATATTCCGAAACATCATCCTCACGGGGCAATCTTATCCTTTTTTCCGCACGGACAAATGAACGGAGAAGTGCATTTACAAAGCCCTTTGAGCGTTTGCCAACAAGCTCAACGCTTTCGTTTATCGCCGCATGATCGGGTATTCTGTCAAGCCAGATAAGCTGATAAAGTCCCAAACGAAGGGCATTTCTTACACTCGCCTCAATCTTTGATGGCGGCAGAGATGACATTTTGTCAATCTGATAATCAAGTGTGATCTTTCGCTCGATAACTCCGTAAACAAGAGTTGTAAGAAGTCCTCTGTCCGCCCCCGCAGCGCCGCTTTGCTCGATGGCGGCATCAAGGGCAATATTGGAATACCTCTTTGCCGCCTCGATGCGGTCAAGCACCATAAGAGCGACCCTTCGAACATTTATTTTGTTTTCCATTGCCGCTCCTTTCGTTTTTTTAGTCTCTTCTTCTGTTTGCTATAACAAGCAAACGGAGAATTTGTGATAGTGCCGAGGCAAGTGCGGCAACATAGGTAAGAGCCGCAGCAGTCAGCACCTTTTTTGCGCCTTGAAGCTCATCGCTTGTGAGCCTTGCGCTATCATCAAGAGCCGCCAAGGCTCTTCTGCTTGCATTAAATTCAACTGGAAGCGTTACCGCCTGAAAAACCGCTGTAAGAGAGAACAAAATAATTCCTACCATTGCGAGCTGATAGCTGAAAAGCAATCCGATGATGAATATGGGAAGTGCCAGCTTTGAGCCGATATTTGTTGCGGGAATTATCGCACTGCGTATCTTCATTGGCTTATACCCCTCCGCATACTGCACAGCGTGCCCCGCCTCATGCGCCGCAACACCCACCGCCGCTATTCCGGTCGATGCGTAAACAGACTGCGAAAGTCTTATAACATTTGTTCTTGGGTCAAAATGGTCAGTGAGGTTTCCTGCAACCTGCTCGATTTTTACATGATGAAGTCCGTTTCTGTCAAGAATAAGCCTTGCGGCGTCAGCTCCCGTCATGGAGCACCTTGTTCTCACATTATTGTACTTATTAAAAGCACTGCTCACCATAGCCTGTGCAATCAGCGCAAAAAGCATTGCGGGAATCAGCACAAGATATGAATAATCAAAATAAAAATATGGCATAAGGCATAAAATCCTTTCTTTAAATTATCTAAGAAGGTCGCCTATGGCAATTTTTCTGCCTCTTATAAAGTCACTTGCATCCATTCTTCCCTTTCCCTCGGGAAGTACACGGAGAAGCTCGATGGCTCCCTCTCCGCATTTTACTGTAATTCCGCCATCAAGGGATATTACCTCACCCGGTGCTCCATTTCCTTCAAGCTGTGAAATTCTTGCCTTCAAAACCTTAAGCAGCTTTCCGTCGGGTGTATGGGTAAAGGACAGAGGAATCGGCGAAAGTCCTCTTATAAGATCATGGATCTCTTTTGCACTCTTTTCAAAATCAATAAGGCAATCTGCCTTTTCGATCTTTTGAGCATAAGTTGACATGGCATCATTCTGCTTTTCTCCGGGAGCTTTTCCCTCTTTTATGTCGTTTACAGTTTTCAGAAGAAGTGATGCTCCAAGTGCGGCAAGCCCGTCATGGACATCCTCAAAATTATAGCTCTCTTCAATGACAAATTCTTCCTTATATATCATGTCGCCCGTATCAAGCCCCACGTCCATATACATGGTCGTGATGCCGGTCACACGTTCTCCGTCAATAATGGCTCTCTGCATTGGTGCGGCGCCTCTATATTTCGGCAGAAGCGAGCCATGGACATTTATACAGCCAAATTTCGGATAATTTATCACATTTTCGGGCAAGATCTTGCCAAATGCAACGACTATAATCATATCGGGGTCTATCTCTCGCAGAAGCGAGTCAAATTCCTCGGTACGAAGCGTCTTTGGCTGATACACGGGAATATTTTTCTCCAAAGCATAGACCTTGACGGGCGGCGGGGTAAGCTCATAGCCCCTTCCCTTTGGTTTATCGGTTTGTGTTACAACTCCAACAACATTTTCACCCGCCTCACAAAGTGCCTTAAGCGAAGCCAGAGCAAAATCGGGAGTTCCCATAAATAAAATCTTCATATTTTTTCCTTTTAGTCGTACATTTCAATGGCGTTATCAATATAGAGCTTGCCGTCAAGGTGATCAAGCTCATGGCAGAAGGCTCTTGCAAGAAGTCCGCTTCCACTGATATCAAATTCTTCGCCCTTACGATTCATTGCTCTCACGGTAACGTGCATGGGACGGTGAGTTTTTCCGCTTCTTCCCGGAACAGAAAGACAGCCCTCAACCTCCTCCTGCACACCTGCAGTTGCAATGATTCTGGGATTTATAAGCTCAATTATTTGTCCCTCTTCAACCTCAATAACAACAACACGGCGAAGAACGCCCACCTGCGGTGCGGCAAGTCCAACACCCTCCGCTTCATGCATGGTATCTATCATATCATCAAGAAGAGTGCATATTCTGGGCGTTATGGTTTCAACGGGACGGCAGACCTTTCTTAGCGTATCGTCCCCTATTTTAAGTATGTTTAGCTTTGCCATTAATAATTCTTCCTTTTCTTACAATTAAATATAATGATTTTTTCTCGGAAATGCGGTAATATTGCAATTTCCACCCTTAAAATATGTGCGCCAATAATTACCGGAGTCAAGCATATAGCCATTTGGCAGTCTGAGCTCACACTTTATACCCTCATCGCACTTAACGCTGATATTTACATTCTCGCCGTCTCTTTCCCATCTGACACAAATCTTGCCCGCCGGAGCTTCATAGCTGCCCTCGGCAAAGGAAAGATCGCTTATGAAATTGGGCTTTATGACGATATTGTTTGCATCGTCCCCCATGGGATTTACATTTATTCCCACAACATGGCTCATAAACCAATGATTTGTGTCACCGTAGAAATGATGATTCTGGGATTTGCAATCATTGACATTCTTTCTGAACATCTCGGGAAGAGAGGTCATGCCTTCATTTATATAATAAGCATAGGAAGGAAAATCATCCTTCATTATCATCTTATATGCAAGCTCACTCTCACCGAATGCGGAAAGCACGTGGAAAACAACACGGAGACCCAAATATCCGCCCTCCACATTGCCGCCTGCCATATGAATGATCTGAACGAGCTTTCTCGCCGCCTCAGGCTTTTCGGAATTTTCAAAAACATTATAGTATATCGCCATTGCCTGAGCACTTTGGCTCTGACAGTTAACAGTCATCGTATCAAGATCAATGAGATTTTTGCGTACCGCAGCCTTCATCTCCTCACCAAGCTGTCTTGCGAATGAGGCACTAAGAGTATTTCCAATGGCAAGGAACATTTTTTCCGCCTTTGTGCAGATATCGTAAACCATAACGCTATCTGTAAATTCGAGCGTTGTTGTATAATGCCCTTCATTATCAGCACCTACGGGAGCCCAATCTCCAAGACCGATGGCAACAAGTCCTTTTTCATCTCTGCGATTTGAGATATATTCAAGATACCTCATCATCGCATGGCGGTTTTCTCTGATTATCTCGGTATTTCCCCTATAAATATAGCACATATAAGGAAGCTCAAAAAGAACTCTGTCCCAGGCAGGACCATTGCCCCATGCAAATCCCCAACCGGAG